>CAJUMT010000119.1 GCA_910587495.1 uncultured Lachnospiraceae bacterium
ATGGGGGCAAGGACACTTCGGGGATATATCGAGCAGCCTTTGGTGGACCCGGAAAAAATTGAAGAACGTCTGGAGGCTGTGGAAGAATTATGTAGCCAGGTGATTACCAGGGAAGAGCTAAGAGAGTATTTAAGCCCTATCTACGATCTGGAAAGACTGATTGGGCGTATCAGCTATCAGACTGCCAATCCCAGAGATCTGATCGCCTTTAAGACTTCCTTGGGGATGCTGCCTCCTATTAAGCTGCTTTTACAGGAATTAAAAAGTCCGCTCCTAAAGAATGTATATGAAGAATTGGATCCGTTAGACGACCTGTACACGCTGATTCATCAATCTATTCAGGAGGAACCGCCTGTTTCGGTCAGGGAAGGAAATATGATTAAAGATGGTTACAGTGAGGAAGTGGACCGTTTCCGCACTGCAAAGACAGAAGGAACTTCCTGGCTGGCGGACATTGAAGCGAAAGAACGGGAACGGACCGGTATTAAAAATCTGCGTATAAAGTTTAATAAAGTGTTTGGATATTATCTGGAAGTGACAAACTCTTATAAGGACCTGGTGCCTGACGACTATATCCGAAAACAGACGCTGACCAATGCCGAACGCTATATTACCCCTCAGTTAAAAGAACTGGAGGAAACGATTCTGGGGGCTGAAGAAAAGCTTGTTTCTCTGGAGTATGAACTCTTTACGAAGGTTCGGGATCAGATCGCTTCCCAGGTGCTTCGGATCCAGAAGACCGCCAAGGCGGTGGCGAAGCTGGATGTGCTTGCATCTCTTGCTTATGTGGCGGATAAAAACCGTTATGTCCGTCCGAAGATCAATGGCAAGGGTATCATTGATATCTGCGAGGGGCGTCATCCGGTGGTAGAGCAGATGAATCCTGACGGTATGTTTATAGCTAACGATACATATCTGGACAACGAAAGCAACAGAGTTTCCATCATTACCGGTCCGAATATGGCGGGCAAATCCACCTATATGCGCCAGACGGCGCTGATTGTTCTGATGGCGCAGGTGGGGAGCTTTGTGCCTGCAAAAAGTGCAGATATCGGCATTGCGGACCGAATTTTTACCCGGGTGGGGGCTTCCGATGATCTGGCCAGCGGACAGAGCACTTTTATGGTGGAGATGAACGAGGTGTCCAATATACTGCGTAACGCCACTTCAAAAAGTCTTTTGATTCTGGATGAAATAGGGCGGGGAACCAGTACTTTCGACGGCTTAAGCATCGCGTGGGCCGTTATCGAGCATATCGCGGATAAACGGCTTTTGGGAGCCAAGACGCTTTTTGCCACCCACTACCATGAGCTGACAGAGTTAGAAGGCAGTATGGAAGGCGTGAACAATTATTGTATCGCGGTGAAAGAAAAAGGCGACGACATCGTGTTTTTACGAAAGATCGTAAAAGGCGGTGCGGACAGATCCTATGGAATCCAGGTGGCAAAGCTGGCAGGCGTGCCGGACAGCGTGATCGAAAGAGCCAAAGAACTGGCGGAGGAATTAAGCCGGGCGGATATATCAGCCAGAGCCAGGGACATAGCCGGAGAAAACAAAACAAAGCCGGGGCATAAAAAGCGGGCAAAAAAATATGATGAGGTGGATATTGAGCAGATATCTATTTTTGATACGGTAAAAGATGACGATGTGATAAAGGAATTAAAGGAACTGGATATTACCAACATGACGCCCATGGACGCCATGAATACCCTTTATCATCTGCAAAGCAAACTGAAAAACAGGTGGTGAATATATGGGAAAGATTGCGGTATTAGACCAGCAGACGATAGACAAGATCGCAGCCGGGGAGGTGGTGGAACGCCCGGCTTCTGTGGTAAAAGAACTGGTGGAAAACGCCATAGATGCCCGGGCTACCCAGGTGACGGTGGAGATTAAAGAGGGCGGCGTCGGAATGATCCGCATTACGGACAACGGGGTCGGCATGGAAAAAGAAGACATTCCTCTGGCGTTTCTTCGTCATTCTACCAGTAAAATCAGAAGCGCGGAAGACCTTCTGGGAGTTTCTTCCCTTGGCTTTCGGGGCGAGGCTCTCTCCAGCATCTGTGCCGTATCCATGGTGGAGCTTATTACAAAGCCTTCGGAAAATATGCAGGGAATGCGCTGCTGTATGGAGGGCGGCGTCCAGAAAAGTCTGGAAGAGATCGGTGCGGCGGACGGTACCACGATGATTATGCGGAATCTTTTTTATAATACGCCCGCCCGGAAAAAATTTTTGAAGACAGATATGACGGAAGCTTCGGCCATTCACGAAGTAATGACCCGCCTGGCGCTTTCCCATCCGGAGATTTCTTTTAAAGTGATGATCCATAATCAGTTAAAACTGCAGACTTCGGGAAACGGAAGCCTTAAGGACGTGATCTATCAGATCTATGGGCGGGATATCGCCAGGGGACTGATTCCCATGGAACAGGCAGAAGGCCCGCTAAAAATAGGCGGGTTTATCGGAAAGCCGGAGATCTCCAGAGGAAACCGCAAGTTTGAAATTTATTTTATCAACGGAAGATATATCCAGAGTAAGATTATAGCGAAAGGACTTGAGGACGCTTACAAATCCTTTATGATGCAGCACAGATATCCGTTCGTATGCCTGGATCTTAGGATCGATACAAAGTTTCTGGACGTCAACGTCCATCCGGCCAAGATGGAGGTGCGTTTCAGTGACCAAAACCTGGTCTATGACGCGATTTTCCGGGCCGTACAGGATGCCTTGTCACAGAAAGAACTGATCCCGGAAGTGACTTTTGAAAAACCAAAAGAAAAGCCGCCGGCCTCTCCTGATGTCCGGGAAGTACCCCAGGATAAGAATCTGGAGTATTTTATGGAGGAGATGAAAAAGCGGGTAGAAAGACGGCATGCACAGCCGCAGTCCCAACCGCAGCCGCAGATCTTGAAGGAGCCAGCTGATTATCAGGAAAAACTTGAAAAGCCGGACGAACCGGAGCAGCTTAACCTGTTCGATGGTAAACTTTTATCCAAAGAGGCCGTCATCCGCCATGTATTGATCGGGCAGCTTTTTGACACTTACTGGTTGGTGCAGTATGGAGATAAACTGTATATTATCGATCAGCATGCCGCCCATGAAAAAGTACTTTACGAGCGTCTGATGAAGGAATTAAGAGAACAAAAACCCCAGTCTCAGCTCATCTCGCCGCCGATCCTACTGCATGTGGATATGTCGGAAGAGCAGCTTTACTTGAAATGCCGGCAGCAGTTTGCGGACATGGGTTTCGAGATTGAGAAATTCGGAGAGCGCGTTTATGCGGTGCGTGCGGTGCCTGCCAATCTGCCAGGGATTGCCAGAGGAGAGCTTCTAATGGAACTTCTGGACAGTTTATCGGACATTTCCGGAAATATAAGTTCTGATTCGCTGCTTGATAAAGTGGCATCCATGTCCTGTAAAGCGGCGGTCAAGGGAAAGCATCAGATGTCGGCTATGGAGGCCAAAGCACTGATTGATGAGCTTCTCACACTGGAGAATCCGTATAATTGTCCCCATGGCCGTCCGACTATCATCTCCATGAGCAAATATGAGCTGGAGAAAAAATTTAAACGGATCGTATAGACAGGAGCGTATTATATGAAACAACCTTTGATCGTTCTGACCGGCCCCACAGCCGTGGGCAAGACGGCGCTCTCCCTGTCCCTGGCAAAAGCCGTGGGCGGGGAGATTATATCAGCGGATTCCATGCAGGTATACAGACATATGGATATCGGTTCGGCAAAGATTTTTCCTTTTCAGATGCAGGGAGTCCCTCATCACCTGATTGATGTCTTGGACCCATGGGAGGAATTTCATGTGGTCCGATTCCAGCAGATGGCAAAAAATGCAATAAAAGAGATCCAAAGCCGCGGCCATATTCCTATACTGGTGGGAGGCACCGGATTTTATATCCAGGCCATCGTGCGGGATATTGATTTTACGGAAAATGAAGCCAGCCCTTATCGCCGGGAGCTTTTAAAGCTGGCGGAAGAAAAAGGCGCTTCCTGGCTCCATGAAGAACTTAAGAAAGTGGATCTTAAGTCGGCGGAAACGATTCATGAAAATAATGTAAAACGTGTGATCCGTGCCCTTGAGTTCTACCATCTGACCGGAAAAAGAATCTCGGAACACAATGAAGAACAAAAGCAGAGGACTTCCCCCTATAATTTTGCATATTTTGTTTTAAACGATGATCGGGCAAAACTTTATGCGCGCATCGAACAGCGTATAGACGAGATGTTACAAGAAGGACTGGTGGAAGAAGTAAGGCGTCTAAAAGAGATGGGAGTAAGGCGCGGCATGGTGTCCATGCAGGGGCTGGGATACAAAGAGATTATGGCGTATCTGGACGGAACATACACGCTGGAGGTAGCCGTGGAGAGTTTAAAAAGGGACAGCTGGCATTTTGCAAAAAGGCAGATTACCTGGTTTAAAAGGGAACCGGATGTGATCTGGCTGCATAAAGAAGATTACGCATACAAGGAAGAAAAGATCCTGGAAACGATGCTGAAACTATTGCGGGAAAAGGAAATCATTTGATGAATATGGAAAAAATGTATGAGAGCATGGGCATAAGCGTAGAAGTCTATGCCTATGGACAGAAAATAGAAAAAGAATTAAAAAGCCGTTTCGAACAGATTGATGAAACGGCGGAGTATAATCAGTTAAAAGTCATCCGTGCCATGCAAAAAAACAGGGTCAGCGACGCTCATTTTGCAGGGAGCAGCGGATATGGCTATAATGATCTTGGAAGGGATGCATTAGAGGACGTCTATGCGGATGCTTTTCATGCCCAGTCCGCTCTGGTCCGCCCCCAGATTGCCTGCGGCACCCATGCGCTGGCGGTGGCCATGTCCGGTAATCTAAGGCCGGGGGACGAGCTTTTGGCTATATCAGGAAAGCCGTATGATACATTAGAAGAAGTCATCGGCATCCGTCCTTCCTGCGGAAGCCTTGCGGAATATGGAGTGTCTTACTGCCAGGTAGATCTGCTGCCGGACGACCGTTTTGATTTGGAAGGCATTAAAAATGCCATGAATGACCGCACAAAGATGGTTCATATCCAGCGTTCCAAAGGGTATCAGACGAGAAGGACGCTGTCGGTCTCCGAGATAGGAGAAGCTATTGCCTTTGTAAAATCCATAAATCCAAATGTGATCTGTATGGTGGATAACTGTTACGGAGAATTTGTAGAACGCATAGAGCCGACGGAAGTCGGGGCTGACCTGTGCGTCGGTTCCCTGATCAAAAATCCCGGCGGCGGCCTGGCGCCCTCCGGCGGATATATCGTAGGAAAAGAACCATATATTGAAAACTGCGCTTACCGGCTGACCTCCCCGGGACTTGGAAAAGAGGTGGGAGCCACCTTTGGCGTCATGCAGGCTTTCTATCAGGGATTTTTCCTGGCTCCCACGGTCACGGCGGGGGCTTTGAAAGGCGCTGTTTTTGCCGCCAATGTCTATGAAAGGCTGGGATTTGATGTGCTGCCTGACGGACAGGAGAGCCGTCATGATATTATCCAGTCCATTACTTTTGGCTCTCCGGAAGGCGTTATAGAATTTTGCAAAGGCATCCAGGCGGCGGCGCCTGTGGATAGTTTCGCGGAGCCGGAACCCTGGGCTATGCCTGGTTACGACAGCGATGTAATCATGGCAGCGGGCGCTTTTGTACAGGGTTCTTCTATAGAACTGAGTGCGGACGGACCCATTAAGCCGCCCTATGCCGTGTATTTTCAGGGTGGTTTGACTTGGGAGCATGCCAAGTTCGGGATATTGATGTCGCTGCAGAAGCTTGTGGATGCGAAGATCGTGGCGCCTGAAAGGCTAAGCGTCAGGTGAGAGGAAGAAAGGGAAAATATGCAGGAACTGACTTATGCGGATCTGGAAATAAAGGGAATCGATACATCTATGATCGCGGCTTGCCGGAAACTGCGCCGTCTGGCTAAACTGGACAGGCTGAAACTGGACGAAGAAGAACACAGAAGCGGCCTTAATAAGCATTTGTTTGCATACATCGAGTATTGCGGCCTGGATGTGCTGTCATTTGTCAAACAGTATCTTTCCAATCTGCAGCCTTATATGATTGAGCGGAGAAAAGACCAGGAGAAGGTCGATACATTTATATGCGTGATCGACAATCTGTACCGGGTATCTGTCTATATTAAAGCGGATCACAGGCAGTTTGAAGAGGCGGTCATTTCTTTTCACGAAGATAACATAAGAGGGGTGGCAAAAACAAACCGGATTATAAAAGCAGAAAGCCAGGCGTATGTGCCGGTTTTTGCGGATATGGTTCTTAATAAAGTGTCAGGGGAAAATAAGTATGTGGTAAAAGCATTTTTTCAAAGAGGAATGAAAATACTGCCGCTGGAACTTGCAGCCATGAAATGTAAGGATGTTTTTGTTGTAGAGAAAAGGGGTATCGACCTTCAATTTATATCCTATTGCAATGATTATATCCGGGATCTGTATACCAGCGACCTGGATCTTGATTTTAATCAAATCGATGTATTTACCATGCTGCAGCAGATATCGTTTACGTCTTATGGGAGGGATACATTTTCTTCCATTTCTCTGTTGATCGACAGCCTGTGTATCCAGCCGGACGCCTTAAGCAGGGGGGCTGCGGATTTTGCGCTGGTGACATTTGTCCAGCAGCTTAGTCTGACAAAGGAGCAGGCCCGGGAGATGCAGGATCTTCTGGAAGAAAAGTTCCGTGTGACCAGTATCCGGGGCATTGACCTGATCCTGGACCGGGTAGAAAGAAGTCTGGAAATTGCAGTGGAACATGGATCTGTTTGAGAGGGAAATATGATGAAGAAAGTACTTGTAATCGGCGGCGGCGCTTCCGGCCTGATGGCGGCAATCGCGGCGGCCAGGCAGGGAGCGAAGGTGACGCTTCTGGAAAAAAACAGGCAGACGGGAAAAAAGCTTCTGGTGACGGGAAACGGACGGTGCAATTTTACGAACCGGAACCAGGTGCTTTCTTTTTACAGAAGTGATAATCTGGAATTTGTAAAAGAAGCGCTGAAGACATTTTCAGCTGATCAGGCGGTTCGCTTCTTTGAAGAACTGGGTATCCTGGTAAAAGACGTAAACGGATATCTCTATCCCAACAGCAGCCAGGCGGCTTCCATCGCGGAGGCGCTTCGCCTGGAGACGCAGAGGCTTCAGATTAAGACGGCGTGCAGCATAACAGTGCTGTCTGTGGAAAAAAAGGTCGGGCAGTTTTATATAAAGACAGAAGGCTGGATGTATACGTCAGACGCGGTGATTCTCGCCTGCGGTTCCATGGCGGCTCCCGGCACCGGCTCCACAGGGGACGGATACCGGTTTGCCGAAAAACTGGGGCATCGGGTGATACCTCCCCTTCCGGCACTGACCGGGCTGTATGCGTCGCAGAAGGACTGCCGGAAATTATCGGGCGTCCGCATGGAAGCCAAAGTGACCTTATGGATTGATGGGGAAGCGTGTATAGAAGAACAAGGAGAAGTGCAGTTTGCTTCCTACGGCCTGTCAGGTATCCCCATCTTCCAGGTCAGCCGCTATGCGTCGCGGGCGCTGCATAAGGGGAAGACATGCGAGATCTTCCTGGATCTTTGTCCGACGTACGGGGAAGAAAAGCTTATAGAGTTGTTGACAAAAGGAGGGGAATGCACGGGAAACCGAACCGGTACGGACAGCCTGCTGGGAATGTTCCCGGAGAAATTGTCGAAAGTCCTCCTGGAACGCTCGGGTATCTCTGCGAAGAAAAAGCGGATGGACTGGACAGCCTTAGACGTCGAAAATCTTGTCCGTCAGATAAAAACGATGCGCTTTACAGTCGTAAAATGCCGGGACTTTGACCAGGCTCAGGCATGTACGGGCGGCGTGCCCCTTTCGGAACTGAAAGGAATCTCCATGGAATCCGCGGTCGTTCCCGGCCTTTATTTTGCAGGGGAACTGCTGGACGTGGATGGAGCCTGCGGCGGCTACAATCTGCAGTGGGCGTGGACCAGCGGGTTTTTGGCTGGGACACATGCGGCGGGATAATCCGTTTTATTTCAAATGTTTATTGAGTTTTTTATCAAAGGTAAATACTGTTTCTCCGTTCAGCAAGTGATAGGAAACAAGTAAGCAGTCAACAAAGTCAAGCGATGTATTAGCGAAAAGGTCTATCGCATGGATGACACAGTCGGAATTTTCAATCCAGATAATGTCGGATAGCCCATGGATGATAGACCTGATTTTGTCTTTTGGTATAGAATAGACGCTTTTCAACACATAAACGACCTCTGCAACAACTTCTGGTTTTGTATAAGCGCCAGATACAATGACATCCGTTGCGCGTTTCGCCATTTCTGCATTGTCATTCAAGATGAATCTTAAAATCACATTAGTATCTATCAGTTGCATATTTTTCCGCAATAGCACGTTCGAAAGCTCCCTCTTCCTGTTTTATCAGTGCCGGATTAGCATATTCATGGGCGGCTCCAAGCATGGATTGTATGGTTTCTATTTTTGTGGCTGAGGGTTCGGGTGATGATTCATAAGTGTTTGAATCAATGAACCGCACAAACGTATAAATGGTTTCGAGCTTATTTTCTGGCATAGTTTCTAATAAGTCAATTGTTTTTTCTAAAATTGACATAGATGTGTCTCCTTTTGTTTTTTCTTTATTATATCCGTTTTTTTAGATGGATGACAAGAGATTTTCTAAAATTCCTGCATTTTTATGCCAGAATTTTTCTGGTGCGCCCGGCGGGCGCACGTTCTAATGGGTGAAAGTCGTGTGTTCTGCAAGCTGTTATCAGCTTGCCAGTGAAAGTCTGGTCAAGGTAATCGCCAGTGAGCCTTGTAGCGAGCCTCCAATGCTTTTGGGTGACCGATTGTGTTGAAGCGAGGTATGCCTGTGAGAAACAGGTGCAAAATAGCAGTCCGTAACATAAAGTGAATCCTGTAGCATCGTTACGTTAGCCCTGTAAGGGGACAAGAGGGAGTCGAGTCACTGACTTTCTGACGAAGACCATGGAAGATGTGCAGATACTGGAGTACAGCATTGAAGAACCTTTCGGTGTAGAGGGAGCGGAATGTTATGAAAGTTGATAACGGAACAGAAGAGGTCTCATACTATCATGCAACCACAAGTATGTAATCGGGGATATAAGCACGCATGCGAAGTTCTCTGAAAAGTGGTATGAGAAGTCGGAGGAGCCCATAGTATCTGTGAACTATTGGTAAGAAAAACAATAGGAGAAAAGGGGCTCTGCTTTAATCAGGATTAACGGGAAGGTAAGGGATAGTGCATGCCAAATATTGGACAACAACACTCAATAGAAAAATCACGACAACTTCAACGTAATCTATACCTGGCAGCCAAAAAAGATAAACAGCGCAGATTTCATGCGTTGTACGACCGTATCTTTCGCCTGGATATTTTGTGGCGGGCATGGAAAGAAGTACGAGCAAACAAGGGAAGTGCCGGAATAGATGGCATTACCTTTGAAATGATTGAGGAATACGGAGTAGAAGAATACTTATTGGATATCCAAGAGGATTTGCAGAATAAGAAATACAGACCAAAACCGGTAAAAAGGGTATATATTCCAAAACCGGACGGAAAACAAAGACCATTGGGGATACCGACTATTAAAGACAGAATTGTGTAACAAGCCTGTAAAATAGTGATAGAACCTATCTTTGAAGCAAACTTTTTGGACAATTCATATGGGTTCCGCCCGAAAAGAGATGCAAAGCAGGCTACAGAAAAAGTAAAAAAGGAATTATACAAAAACTGGTATGTAGTAGATGCGGACATACAGGGATACTTTGATAACATCAATCATGAAATACTACTGGAATTAGTAAAACGCAGGGTCAGTGACAGACGAGTCATTAAGTTGTGCAGACAGTGGCTACAGGCAGGAGTCATAGAAGATGGGAAGTACTATCGGACGGAAAAGGGCTCCCCGCAAGGCGGAGTCATTAGTCCGCTGTTGGCGAATATTTATCTTCATGTGTTAGATTCCTATTGGGAAAACCACAAAGAACTGGGCACTATAGTCAGATATGCAGATGATGCAGTGATTGTATGCAGAACAAAAAAGGATGCAGAGTTAGCATTTGAGCATCTGAGAAAAATAATGGCAAAACTGAAATTGACATTGAATCCACAGAAAACAAAGATTGTAGATATGAACAAGGAGGGTTTTGACTTTCTTGGATTCCATTACCAGAAGTTTGGTAAGACGAAAAGTGGTAGGAAATTACCTTATATGATGCCGGGTAAAAAGGCAATGAAAAAGGTAAAGGACGCAATCAGAATCATCACTTGCCGAAAATCAGCATATGAGGGACTGGAGCAGAAGGTGGAAAAGCTAAATCCACTCATAAGGGGATGGAGAAATTACTTTCAGCATGGGAACTCAGTAAAACGATTTAAACAACTGGATGATTATGTGTGGATGAAGCTTTGGAGACGAGTATACTACAGACGAAAGCAGAAGAAATACAGGGAGCATGTGCTGTATGGATTTCGTAAATGGTATGCAGCCAGTGGAATAGAGTACTTTTATTATCAAAATAAGAAAAGATATGGAACGGTCTTTTGAATGCTGTAGGAAGAAGATTATCGGAAAGCCGTGTGAGGGAGAACCTCATGCACGGTTTGAGGTGGCAGGCGATGGA
>CAJUMT010000120.1 GCA_910587495.1 uncultured Lachnospiraceae bacterium
ATTCGTATGAATCACATCGCCCCCTGTTCTGGACTATCTATTTCCCGACAGCCCCCTTTGGAAAATCAGTTATCAAGTTCTCGTTTTGCCTGTTTCATTGCCTTTCTGGTAACTTCATCAATGACCGCCGCAAGACCTGTTTTCGCGAATGCTGTCATAATGGCGTATAATTTGTCGGCTACTGCAAAGGCCACTATGGAGATAAATAACACAAACCAAGAAATCCCGCTGGTTCTATTTTTCAGAATCAGCGGGATTTTCACCCTTGCGAGAATCACCCTCATTTGGCTAGGCCTTACTTATGGCTGCGCCACTTTCTTCTTAAGCAGCCCTAAAAGTACCGCTCCTGCCACGGTTCCAATCACAAGCGCCACCAGGTACATAAGCGCGCCGCCTACCACCGGTACTACGAAGATGCCGCCGTGGGGCGCCATCAGCGTACACCCAAACGCCATGGACAGGGCGCCTGCCACACCCGAGCCGACCACACAGGCCGGAAGCACATGAAGGGGATCGGACGCGGCAAAGGGGATTGCGCCTTCGGTGATGAATGCCAGACCCATGATAAAGTTGACAGGGCCGGATTCCCGTTCTTCTTTCGTAAATTTATCCTTAAATAGTAAGCTTGCAAGGGCAATCGCACAGGGCGGAACCATACCGCCGATCATGACTGCCGCCATAATATGATAATTTCCTGCCGCGATGGATGCCGTACCGAACACATATGCCGCTTTATTGAAGGGGCCTCCCATATCAACAGCCATCATGCCTGCTACGATAATGCCTAAAAGTATCCGGCTGGAGCCGCCCATGTTGGTCAGCGCTGTATTTAATGCCGTGTTTAACGCTCCGATCGGCGGTTCTACACAGAACTGCATGATCAGTCCCATCAGAAGGATGCCGCACAGCGGATATAAAAGTACAGGCGCAATCTTTTCAATGGCCTGGGGCAGTTTGGAGAATACTTTAATGAGGAACAGGATCAGGTAGCCTGCGATAAAACCTGCCGCCAGTGCGCCTAAGAACCCGGATTTACCTCCGGACGCCATCATACCGCCTACAAATCCCACTGCCAGCCCGGGACGGTCCGCGATGCTCATGGCGATAAATCCAGCCAGAACCGGCAGCATGAATCCAAACGCTGTGTCGCCGATGCCTTTTAAGGTAGCCGCTATCGGCGTGATCGTACCAAATCCCGACCTTGCCTCATCGGAGAGAGCATTCATATCCACGCACAGGCCGTCGATCAAGAATGCCAGCGCGATCAGGATACCGCCGCCTACTACGAAGGGAAGCATATGGGATACGCCGTTCATAAGCTGCATATAAATCTTATGCCCCATGCCGCCAGACGTACTTGCCGAAGACGCTGCCGCCGACGGATTCCCCGCCTGATAGACCGGCACATCCCCGCTCATAGCCCTTGCCACCAGCTGATCTGCCTTGCTGATGCCGTCGGACACCTGGCATTCGATCAGTTTCTTGCCGTGGAAACGGTCCATAGGCACTTTCGTATCCGCGGCTATGATGATGCAGTCCGCGTCCTTGATTTCCTGATCTGTCAGCACGTTCTTGGCGCCTCCGGAACCTCTGGTTTCCACTTTGACAAAACAGCCTGCCGCGCGGGCAGCTTTTTCAATGCCTTCCGCCGCCATATAAGTATGCGCAATCCCTGTGGGGCATCCTGTGACAGCCAGGATTTTAAAAGCGCCTTCGGCGGATACGGCGTTCTGTGCCGCCAGCTGGTCGTTCAGATCAGGCTTTTCATCATCGGCCTTATCCACGATCTCGAGAAATTCTTCCACTGTGGAAGCATTTTTCAGATTCTTTGAAAAATCCTCATCCATCAAAAGCATGGACAGCTTGCTCAGTACATCCAGATGGACATTATCTTTTGTGTTGGGCGCCGCGATCAGAAAGATCAGGTGAACCGGCTCTCCGTCCAGGGAATCAAAATCCACACCGTCTTTTACGACCATGGCTGCCAGTCCGGGTTTGCTGACGAAAGGTCCCTTTCCGTGGGGGATTGCGATACCTTCGCCGATGCCGGTGGTGCTTTCCTCTTCCCGCCTGTACACTTCCTGGCGGTACGCTTCTTTATCGTTTATCTTTTCACTTTTGATCATCAAATCGACCATCTGGTCTAAAGCTTCTTTTTTAGAAGTGGGCGCTCCGGTCAGGGAGACGCTTCTCTTGTCCAGTAAATCTGTTATTCTCATATTATCCTCCTATTAAAGTTCCGCAACTCCCCGCCAGACCCCTCTGTACTGGGAGCATTTCCAGCCGCCTGGGCGTCTGTAAATCCTCCCGGGGTCTTCTGGTTCGTTGCTGTTTTATAATTCCTATTTAAAGTTCCGCTCCATCCCTTCAGCGCCGGTACTAGAACGGTTTCCGGTCGCTTTGCGCCCTGAAATCGTTCTGGCGCTTTCGGGATTTCGCTGTTTTATTCCGCATTTAACGCATCATAGATTTTATAGATTTCTTCCTTGGTTGCCAGCAGATCTGAGTATGCGCTGGCGCTCCCCGCCGAGATCCCCATATGGAACGCATGGCGGTAATCCTGTTTCTGCGCCCAGCCTGCCACAAAGCCTGCCACCATGGAGTCTCCGGCTCCGACAGCGTTGACCAGTTTCCCTTTGGGCGCCGGCTGCATAAAGACTTCTCCGTTCTCCGCTGCCAGGACCGCTCCTTCGCCTGCCATGGACACTAGTACGTTCCTGGCTCCCTTTTCCTGAAGCTTTTTGGCGTAAGGGATTACTTCTTCTCTGGTGGTAAGTGTTACATCAAAAATCTCTCCCAGTTCATGATTGTTCGGCTTAATCAGGAACGGATGGTACTCCAGCACATTTAAGAGAAGGTTCTTCGTGGCGTCTACTACGAACCGGATGCCCCGTCCGCTTAAATGCGCCAGTATATCATGGTAAATGGAATCCGGCATACTTTCCGGTATGCTGCCTGCCAGCACCAGAAGATCTCCTTCTTTAAGCTGGTCAAGCTTCTCCATCAGACGGTCAATATCCTGCTTGCTGATGGAAGGCCCCTGACCGTTGATCTCCGTTCCGTCAAAATCCTTCATCTTAATATTGATCCTGGAAAATCCGTTTTTAATCTGTATAAAATCGCAGTGAAAACCGATTCCCTTCATCTTTTTTAAGATTTCTTCTCCGGTAAACCCCGCCGTAAACCCAAGCGCAACATTCTCAATGCCCAAATTTTGAAGCACGGTGGAGACGTTGATGCCTTTTCCTCCTGGAAGCATCTGCTCCGCACAGGTACGGTTCGTCTTACCCATCTGAAAATCTTTCATGGATACGATGTAATCCAGCGACGGATTAAATGTAACAGTATAGATCACTCCTTGTTCCCTCTCTTTCTTCTGTTCTTGTTGATGGCTTTATTATACGATCATATTCAGTCAAAGTCAATCATATTTATGCACAAATTTGACGGTTTATTTTTGTTAAATATTCACAATCAATCATTTTCAGTCAAAATATTGCAATTTTACAATTTAAGGGTAAAATAAAATCAGAAAGGTTGGATATAGTTATGTTGACAGGAAAAAGACAGGAAGAAATTTTAAAATTTGTAAAAACGCAGGGAAGTGTCACCGTCCAGGAATTGACGGATCATTTTCAGACTTCCGAATCCACCATACGGCGGGATCTTCATGTACTGGATCAAAAGGGGGAACTTACGAAAGTATTCGGCGGAGCCGTCTACAAAGAAAGAGAACTGAATACGAAAGAAGAAAGAGTGGCTTTTCGCCAGGAATTAAACCGCGAAGAAAAAATGCGGATCGGAAAATATGCCGCCTCCCTGATCACGCCGGAAGATTTCGTTTATCTGGATGCGGGAACTACTACTGGAGCCATGATCCCCCATCTGACAGAACGATCCGCCTCCTTTGTGACCAACGCGGTTTCCCATGCGCTTCTGCTGGCGGAAAACGGCTTTCGGGTCATATTAATAGGAGGGGAACTGAAAAGCTCCACGGAAGCCATTGTAGGAAATGAAGCTTTTGTCACCCTCCATAAATATCATTTTACCAAAGGATTCTTCGGTACAAACGGCATCAGCCGGCGAACGGGCTTTACCACGCCCGATATAAACGAAGCCATGATCAAGCAATGCGCCATGGGGCATACCCGCTTTGCCTATGTCCTGTGCGACTACAGCAAATTCAGCCTGATCTCGCCCGTAAGCTTCGGAGAATTTTCATCCGCGCAGGTTGTTACAGACCGGATACCGGATGAAAGCTATCGGGACGCGGATAACCTGATCGTCGTGGACTGATTACCCTTCGATCAAAATCGCTTTGCTCTCATTGAGCTTTGGCTGCGGATCTTTTTTGGGAACGGTCAGCTTCAGGATGCCGTTCTCAAAAACCGCACGGACGTCCTCCTGGGTGACGTCATCCCCCACATAAAAACTTCTTTGATAATGTCCGCTGTAGCGTTCCTGGCGAATATATTTTCCTTTCTCATCCTTTTGTTCCTCGGTGTTCTGCCGGGTAGCCTTGATAGTAAGATATCCGTCTTTTAATTCTGCCTGCAAATCTTCTTTACGAAATCCCGGAAGCTCCAGATCAATCTGATAGGACTCTCCTAAATCCTGTACATCTGCTTTCATAGCAGGCACCGTACCGATACGGTTGGGGCGATAGTATGAAGAATTGGCAAAATCCTCAAAAAAGTCATCCATAAAGCTTCTTCCAAAAATATCTGTTAACAACATATGTCATACCTCCTTGTGTATAGAACAGGATTCTCATTGAAACCTGCGCTTGTTTTATTTGTTATATATGTTATATAACAAAAACGCAAAAATGTCAATAGGAAATTTAAAAAAATTTGGGGCAAATCTGTATCTACCTACAGCTTTGCCCCAATGATTCATAAACTATACATCATTCACTTTTATAATACACCGATCAATACCACCTGGTCATGGGCAGATCGTTATTGATTCCGTTCGTCCAGAGAATCTGGTGCAGGTCGATTACCCCGTCCATGAAGGTCGCCGCACAAGAACACAGATACAGCTCCCACATTCTGGCAAAGCGCTCATCGAACATCTCTGTTACCTCCCGGCGATGACTCTGGAAGTTCTCATTCCAGCAAAGCAACGTCCGGCTGTAATGGCGGCGCAGGCTTTCCACATCCAGCGTATACAGGTTAAGTTCCGCCGCGATGTTAAGCATTTCCCTTAAGCTGGGTACGACGCCTCCGGGAAAAATATATTTCTTCATCCACGCGTCTCCGGGATGCTCTTTTAACGCGCTGATAAAATGTAAGAGAATCAACCCACCCGGCTTTAGCACCTGTTGCATGCATTCCATATAAGTTCTGTAATTGTCTCTTCCCACATGTTCTATCATGCCCACACTGACAACCCGGTCAAAAGAGACTCCTAAAGAATTTAAGTCACGGTAATCCAACAGTTCCACCTTAAGAAAATCCTCCAGATGTTCTTTACTGATCTGCTCTTCAAAGGCTTTTTTCTGCTCTTTGCTCAGCGTAATTCCCACGCCATGGACCTTGTATCTTTTTGCCGCCCGCAGAAGTAAAAATCCCCAGCCGCAACCGATATCGCACACCGTCATTCCTTCTTTCAGGTACAGCTTTTCAAGGATACGGTCCACTTTATTGCACTGAGCCTCATAGAGCGTATCTTCTTCCCTTTTAAAATACCCGCAGGAATAACTAAGAGTTTCGTCCAGCCACAGGCGATAAAAATCATTGCCAATATCGTAATGCGAACAAACTTCTTTTTTCTGGTTCCTTTTGGAAACGGAAGAAAACATCAGCTTCCCCAGCGCTTTCGTGTCAGTGGAAAATTTTCCCATCTGTCCCATAAAACAGCGAAGCGTCGGGTACAGCTCTCCCTCCACCTGTATATCGCCATCCATGTAGGCTTCTCCTAATGCAAGGGAAGTACTTGTCAAGAGTTCTTTTACCTTCGGTATATGGCGGAAGGCAACAGAAAAAGCCGGTTCCCCCTCCCCGATCTGATGCCGCTCTCCATGCAGCACCAGTGTAAACGGACAGTCGTCGAACCGGCTCATATATTTGATAAATTCATGGTCAACCAGATTCATGGCCATTTTACTCCTTTCCCGTTGCTATTCTTCTGGTTACCATTATTTCCCCCGCAATCATATATTATCCAACTAAACGAACAGTTTCTCCATCAGTACCGTTCCTTTGGGATGCTGAATATATTTTCCGCTGACCGCATTTCGAACGGTAGATTCTTTGAGGCCAAGCCTCTGCGCCGCCTGCGCCAGCGTCATGGGCACCGGCCTTTGATCTTCTTCAAAATATCCCTTCTGCCACTCTAACACAGCCTCTGATACCTGCAGGATCGTCTTTTTCCGCGCATCAACCGCATGCAGGATTTCCCGGGCGCGCTGCAGCTTGTTCTGAAAGTACGCTAAAAGTTCTTCGTCTTCACTTTCTGAAAGCATTTTTAAATAAAATTCATTCAAATGATATTCTCCCAGCCAGCTGTCATTCAAAGTTATATCCCATTGACCGCCCTTCTCTTCAAAGAGAACATCCGGAATCACATAGCTCATCTTCCCTGAGTAAAAACCGGATAAAGGCATAGGATTTAAAGTCCTGATAAAAGCGATATATTTACGCGCCGTCACAGAAGATATACCTAATCCCCTCGTAATTTTGCTCAGCCTCCCATGAAGAGCGTCATCCAGATAGGAATGGATCATACTGATCAGCGCCTCTTCTTCTACGTTCAGCGCCTCCACCTGCTTTAGCAGACATTCCGACATATTTTCCGCAAAGATCCCCACCGGTTCCAATTCCCTTAAATCATCAAGGCACTTTTTGACTGTCTCCACAGGAGTGCCGGATATTTGGGCAGTCTCTTCCGGCGAGATTGGATAAAATCCGCTGTCCTCCAGGTTCAGAATCAAAAAATCAATCAGTTCCCATTCATCCTTCGTATAGCGATTGACATTTAACTGGTCTTTCAGATAAGTACGCAGCCTGTCGGCGTCTTCTGCCATAGACGCTTTTTTTATGGAAGGGTCTACTCTGTCGCTGTCTCCGTAACCATCGTTAAAATCCCGAAATCCTGAATACCAGGACTCAAATTCCTCCGTGACTCCTGGTTCTCCGCTGCCTCCTGTATGTTCAAACAGCGGATTCTCCAGATATTCATTATTTAAAAAAGAGTGCAGTTCCGTATTGCACATTCCCAGTAATTTTAAGGACTGTGCATGCGTCTGTGACAATAACTGCTTTTGTTCTTTGGTCATTTCCATACGTTCGCTCATTTTCACCGCTCCTTCTGCCAGTCCAAAAGAAGCTGTTTTACCCATGCGCAGAGTTTTTGGCTGCTCTCGTCGGCAATCCGCATCACTTCTTCGTGTGTGTGTTTTTTCTCAGAGATCCCTGTAGCCATATTGGTAATGCATGCTATTCCCAGCACTTTCATCCCCAGATAATTGGCGGCGATCGTCTCCGGCACAGTGGACATACCTATGGCATCTGCACCTAACACAGCATAGGCACGGATCTCTGCGGCAGTCTCATAGCATGGACCGCTAAAAATGGCATAGACTCCTTTTTGATAAGCAATATCCAGTTTTTGCGCCGCATTTTCCGCTTTTTGTATTAGTTCTTTAGAATATGCTTCTGTCATATCCGGAAAGCGCACCCCAAAACGCTCGTCATTTTCGCCAATCAGGGAATTATTGCCCAGCATATTAATATAATCAGTTAAAAGCATCAGATCCCCCGGTGTAAACGCGCGGTTAATTCCGCCGCACGCGTTTGTAACAATCAGATCTTTCACACCCAAAAGCCGCATCACATAAATGGGATAGGTCACTTCTTTCATACTAAAACCTTCATAATAATGAAACCTTCCCTGCATGGCTGCAATCACCGTCTGTCCGATCTTTCCGATGACCAGATTCCCTGCATGGCCTTCTACATGAGACTTAGGAAAACCTGGTATCTGCGCATAGGGGAGTACAGTTCTGTCTTCCATCATATCTGCCAGAGCGCCGAGACCACTTCCAAGGATCATGCCTATGACCGGCTTTTGGTCTGTCCTGCGCTGTATATATTCGGCAGATTCTTTTACTTTGTCGTAAAACATAGATTTCTTCTCCTTTATTTATTGTTCCGCTCGTCAAATCCCGACATTTTCAGACGTTTTATTTTACAATTATATCTGTATTTTGGCACTCTGTAAAGGGGATAATCTGCCGTAAGCTTACATTGCATTTCCTCCTGCTTTTTTGTATAATCATTACAATACATAAAAAAGGAGATACCGATGTTCAGAAAAGCTACCGAAAAAGATATCGAACAGATTGTGAAACTATATGACCAGATCCATACGGAAAATGAAGCCGGGAGAATGACCACCCAATGGGTTAGAGGCATCTATCCCACGCAGGAAACAGCTGAAACTTCCGTCCGTAAGGGAGACATGTTTGTAAAAGAAAACGAGGGTAAGATTGTGGCTGCCGCCAAGATTAACCAGATACAGCTTCCGGACTACGATAAAGCTGCATGGGAATATGACGCTCCAAAAGACCAGGTGATGGTACTGCATACCCTGGTAGTCTCACCCGAAGATAAAGGGAAAGGCTATGGCTCTTCTTTCGTATCTTTCTATGAGACTTACGCGCGGGAACACGGCTGCCGCTTCCTCCGCATGGATACCAGCGTAAAAAACCTCGCTGCCAGAGCGCTTTATAAAAAACTCGGGTACAAAGAAGTTTCTGTTATATCCTGCGTATTTAATGAAATTCGCCATATGGATCTGGTCTGCTTAGAAAAGAAATTATGATCCGTCATACGCAAAAAAGCTGCCGACGCAAGTGCCGACAGCTTTTTTATGCTGTTATTTATGTTACTGGTCTTCCAGGCTTTCTTTCAGTTTATTGATAAAACCTTTCTTTTTGGGTTTTCCGTTCTCGGTTTTTTGATTCAGGGTATTCCCACTCTCTAAATCGTATTCTTTTAGTGCTTCCTTGGCCGCATGACTCAATCCTGTAGGCACTTCCACCACCAGCGTCACATAATGGTCGCCCCGCACACTTTTATTGCGCAAAGAAGGCATGCCTTTGCCGCGCAGGCGGACTCTTGTGTCGGTCTGGGTTCCGGCTTTTACATCGTACTCCACTTCTCCATCCACTGTCTTAATCCGAATAGTCCCTCCAAGGACGGCCACCGGAAAGCTAATAGGTACAGTGGAATAAATATCCATATCCTGCCTCTGGAACTGGGGATGGCGTGATACGATCACTTCCACCAGAAGATCGCCCCTGGGGCCTCCGTTGACGCCTGGTTCTCCTTTGCCCCGGATGCGGATGCTCTGCCCGTTATCAATACCTGCGGGTACTGTAACTGATATTTTCTTTTTGCTGGCAATATAACCGCTTCCATGACAATCCGGACATTTTTCTTTGATGATCTTGCCGGTTCCGTTACATTCCGGACACGGACGCACATTCTGCACCATACCGAACAGGGACTGCTGCGTATACACCACCTGGCCTTTGCCATCGCACTTAGGACAAGTCTGGGGAGAAGTACCCGGTTTCGCGCCGCTTCCGCGGCAGCTTTCACACTCGTCTTTGAGCGTCAGCTCCAGCTCTTTCTCGCATCCTTTCACCGACTCGTCAAAGGTAATGCGTACACTGGTCCTTAAATTCGCTCCCTGCATAGGACGGTTGCCGGCTCTTCGGCTCCTTCCGCCTCCGAAGAGATCTCCGAAAATATCGCCAAAATCGCCGAAGATATCTCCCATATTACTGAAGTCGAAATCCCCGAACCCGCCGCCTGCGCCGCCCTGTTCAAAGGCGGCGTGGCCAAACTGGTCATATTTCCTCCTCTTATCCGCATCGCTTAAAACAGCGTATGCTTCCGAGGCTTCTTTGAATTTCTGTTCTGCTTCTTTATCTCCGGGGTTCGCATCCGGATGGTACTTTTTAGCCAGTTTGCGGTATGCGCTTTTAATGGCTGCGTCATCCGCGCTTTTATCCACGCCAAGGACTTCATAATAGTCTCTTTTTGTCTCTGCCATATGCTATCTACCTTTCATCCTGCCGCGATCAAGCGCCTAAAATCCTAGACTTCACGGTAATCTCCGTCTACAACATCATCTGCCGCTCCTGAAGCCTGCTCCGCACCGCCCATATCCGGACCTGCGCCCTGCGCGCCTCCCTGCGCCTGTGTCTGCTCATACATTTTCTGGAATAATTTCTGAGCCGCATTCATCAGGTCTTCTCTTCCTGCTTTCAACGCGTCAATATCAGAATCGGAAATGTCAGTCTGGTTCGCGGTACGGTCGATGACCTCTTTTAAGGAAGCAATCTTTTCTTCTACTGCTGATTTCTCAGATGCATCCAGGTTCGCACCTGCTTCTTCCAAAGCTTTCTCTGTCTGGAATACCATAGCATCCGCATCGTTTCTTGCGTCGATGGCTTCTTTTCTCTTCTTATCCTGCGCCTCGAACTCAGCT
>CAJUMT010000121.1 GCA_910587495.1 uncultured Lachnospiraceae bacterium
CGGGACGCAGAGGTCGCAGGTTCAAATCCTGTCGCATCGACTCCTTGGCAGGGGCGTATGTCGTCTGGCTGATGTTTTGTACGTCGGTCGGAACGGAAAGCATAATACCGGAAAGTCAACTGATAAAGACTTTCCGGTATTTTTATGCCCAAAAACAGGTGCTGAATTAACAAAAATGAAACCGGGAAAATATACTATATTCAATAATGTCGTTGATTTTTCCCAGGAGACTCAATATAATAAAAATATAGAGAATTTAATGGCAGCAAAGATATAAAGCAGAGGTGAATATTCATGAAAGAGGAAAAAACGAACAAACATCTCTTATTTTTTCTATATATACTTGTTTTAAGCATTCTGGGAGGCGGAGTGTTTTTAATATCACAGAAAATACAAAATGGAATGTCATCGGCGGCAATTCAGAATTTGAGTGAAAATCTGGATTTAATAAAAGGCACCATAGAAGGAATTGTAAATAATGAGGCGGAATTCCAGAAGCTGATAGCCCGGAAAATTGTCGGGCAGCATATGAACCTGGAGAACTATCAGGATTTTGATGATGGTATAAGAATGATCACAAAGGTTTCGGTGATTCTCCCGGGAGAATCAGAGGGAATCTCCAGTACAGGAGATGTTTTCACCGAGGAAGAAATGGATTTTTCTTCAAATCGGGAGATAAACGGAATGACGGTTTCTAATGCTTACATTAATTATATGGGCGAGTGGGCATATACTATGAAATGCCCAATGATCATGGATGACAGGGAAATCGGCACACTTTATGCAGAGTATACATATAGTTATCTTGACGAGCTGCTTCCTAAAGGGTTTTATAATAAACAAGCCATTCTCTATATTATGGATACAAAAACAAAAAGATTTGTATTATGCCCGAAGGGCATGGGCGAGCGGAATGCGGGACATCTGAACTTAGAGGATTTTTACAGGGCAAACAACATTCTGGATGAAAGAATCCGTACAGAAATAAAAGATTGCGTGAAAAATGGAGAAAATATCATGTTTTATCATGATATACAGGGAAAAAACTCTTTAAACTTTATATGGATGATGAACGAGGGTACGATCGCCCTCATTGGTTATGTGCCCGTTGAAGTTATACAGAAGGAAGGAAAAACGGTAAGTTACAGTATTTTTGTAGTTGTGGCAATTATGATCAGCGCTTTTGTTATTTGCGTTGTTCTGCATTATTTAAACCAGAGACAACAAAGAATGATTATGAAGGAGCGGCAGGAGGAAAGGGAAAGGTATAATGAGAAACTGCTGGCGGCCCTGCAGGAAGCGCAGATTGCGAACAATGCAAAAACCACATTTCTTTCCAATATGTCCCATGATATTCGCACACCTATGAATGCTGTACTGGGCTTCGCCACTTTATTGGAAAGAGAAGCTGAAAATCCTGGTAAGGTACGGGAGTATACAGGAAAAATCATGGCATCCGGAAAATATTTGCTCAATTTGATCAATGACATTTTGGATGTTTCCAAGATTGAAAGCGGAAAAATTGTGCTTGTAGAAGAAGCGTTTTCTTTTAAAGAACTGATTACTTCTGCGGAGGATGTTATACGTCCATTGGCGAATGCAAAAGAACAAAGTTTTTGTGTGGAAATAACAAATATCAAACATGATTATCTGCTGGGTGATGATACAAGAATACACCAGGTATTGATTAATCTGCTTTCTAATGCGGTCAAGTATACGCCGGAGAAAGGAAATATTTGGCTTCGTGTGAGCGGCTTGGATGCACAATCTGAACAATTTGAACACATTCGGATTGAAGTGGAAGATAACGGATACGGGATGACGCAGGAATATTTAAAAACAATTTTTGACGCGTTTACAAGGGCTGAAAACAGCATGACGAATAAAATTCAGGGTACCGGACTTGGCATGGCGATCACAAAAAGTATTGTTGATCTTATGGGTGGGAGCTGCGAGGTTTTTAGCGAGGTGGATAAGGGAAGTCTTTTCAGAGTAGAAATAGCGCTCAAGATACCGGAAGCCTGTGGGGATGCATATGCAGAAAGCGAATTGCCGGAAAGCGGGGAGGAGAGCAGCCTGGAGGGCCTTCATTTCCTTGCCGCGGAAGATAATGAGATCAACGCGGAAATTTTGTTAGATTTATTATCATTTGAAGGCGCAAGCTGTGAACTGGTTGAAAACGGTAAATTGGCATTGGAACGCTTTGCGGCATCTGAGGAAAATGAATTTGACGCAATTCTTATGGATGTGCAAATGCCGGTGATGAACGGTTATGACGCGGCAAGGGAGATCAGAAAGCTGACGCGTGAAGACGCAGCCAGGATTCCTATTATCGCCATGACCGCTAATGCTTTCGTGGAAGATAAAAAAGAAGCACTGCGTGCAGGAATGAATATTCATTTGGCAAAGCCGCTTGATATGGAATTATTGAAAAAAGCGGTAAGCCAGTATGTTCGCCGCGAAGCTTCCGGAAATTAGACTAGGGGGAACGTAATATGAAAAGGAGTAAGAATAGTCTGTTTAGAAAGATGATAGCAGTGTGCTTGACAGGCGGTTTGTTGATCGCGATGACAGCGTGTGCAAGTAAGGAAAATCCGGATATAAACCTGACGGAACCAGAAGAGGAAAACGAACGCTTTGTAACTTTGTACACTCCTACGGAAAAGTCGAAAGCGGATATGAAAAATGTGGCAAGGACCGCCCAGGAAAAGACCTATTACATGGCAGAACAGGAGCTGGGACTGACGATTCAGTATAGCACTTATACTGCTGAAACCTACAAGGATAAAAGTTATGACGACGTGGCTCTTTCCAGAGCACGCAGTAATTTGGATGATTTGTATTTGCTCAACCCTGACGTGTTTCAGACATTAGGGAAAGAAGGATTGTTGATGGACCTTTCGGGGCTGGAATGTGCGAAAAATCTGCGTGATGTGGTTAAGAATGCAAATACAGTTGATGGTAAATTGGTAGCTATCCCGCAGGAAGTGGTTGCCTATGGCCTGTTTATCAATAAAGACATGTTTGATCAATACAGCCTGAAATTGCCGGAGACGCCGGAAGATTTCCTGGAGTGCTGTCGGGTATTTAAAGAAAACGGCATCGAAACGCCGGTGGGCGCAAACCGCTGGTGGCTCGAGACTTTTGTTTTTGCCCAAGCTTATGCCGACTTGTATAACGGTGATGATACAGAGGCGGAGATTGCGGCATTGAACAACGGGGAAAGAAAATACAGCGACTATATGCGCCCTGGTTTTGAATTCCTTCAAAAGATGATTGACCTTGGCTATGTTGATGCGGAGAAAGCTTATAAAAGCGAGGCTATTGAAGGGGAAGGAGCGGATTTTCTGGCGCAGAAAACTCCAATCGTCATGGCATATTGGAGTGCTGCAAATACGGAGACTGCTTATGGAAAACCTGATTTTAATATGCTTGTGATCGGCTTTCCCAGCAGCCGCGGTCAGATGCCGGTTATGTCCATGACAGGGTATGCGGTGGGTGTAAATGCGGAACATGCAAGAGACGCTGCAGATGTTTTGGAGGTTATTCTTTCTGACAAAGCGCTCCAGGTATACGCGGAAACAAACAAGGTCATTTCAGCGTCTAAAAATATAGAAGTAGACTGTATCCCTGCACTAAGGCCTTTAAATGATAAAATAGAGGAAAATGTGTATGTTTTGGGTTCCAACGCGGGGATGAAACTGGAGCAGTGGGGAAACACCTGCCTTATTGTGAGAGAGTTGTTAAACGGCGCTACAGTTGACGAGTGTATGGAGGAGTTTGACAGGCTGCAGGAAACTCAAAATTTAAAGTAAAAGCAAAAAACAGTTGTTTTCTTGGCATAATACCATTATAATCTATACATGCTTTGAAAACGAGGAGATAAAGTGATGAGAAAAGTTGTCAAATTTGGAGGGAGTTCCTTAGCCAGTGCGGAACAGTTTCAGAAAGTGGGGAAGATTATCCTTGCGGACGAGAGTCGCTGCTATGTGGTTCCTTCCGCGCCGGGCAGGCGATTTGATAAAGATGAAAAAGTGACGGATATGTTATACCAGTGTTACTATGCCGCGGCCAACGGAGAGGACTTCAGCGGCATGTTAAAGCAGATTAAGGCAAGATACAACGAGATTATCGGAGGCCTCAATCTTAAGATATCCCTGGATGAAGAGTTTGAGAAGATTGCGGTAAATTTCGCGGAGAAAGCCGGGAGCGATTATGCGGCATCCAGAGGAGAATATCTGAACGGACTTATTATGTCGGCCTATCTGGGCTACCCGTTTATAGATGCGGCGGAAGTGATCCGTTTTAAAGAAGACGGAAGCTTTGACGCGGACCAGACGGACTGTATACTAGGGGCGAAGCTTGCGGGTATGCCAAAAGCCGTTGTGCCTGGCTTTTACGGGGCATACGAGGACGGCAGGATCAAGACCTTTTCTCGGGGCGGTTCTGATATCACAGGTTCTATCGTGGCAAAGGCTGCGCGGGCGGATCTCTATGAGAACTGGACGGACGTGTCCGGTTTTCTGGTGACAGACCCCCATTTGATTGAAAATCCGGAGGTTATTGACACAATCACATACAGAGAGCTTCGGGAGCTGTCTTATATGGGCGCGACTGTGCTGCACGAAGACGCCATTTTTCCTGTGCGTAAAGCGGGTATTCCCATTAATATACGCAATACCAACCGTCCGGAGGACAACGGTACGATGATCGTGTCCAGTACATGCCACAAACCCCGTTTTACCATCACAGGTATTGCGGGCAAGAAAGGATTTGTCACTGTAAATATTGAAAAGGATATGATGAACTCGGAGATAGGCTTCGGTCGTCGTGTGTTGGAGGAATTTGAGAAACAGGGCATTTCTTTTGAACATATCCCTTCAGGTATTGATACTATGAGTATCGTCGTTCATCAGGACGAGTTTGAGGAACATGAGCAGAAAGTACTTGCGGGCATTCAGAGGGCAGTGCAGCCGGATTATCTGGAAGTGGAAGGAGATATGGCGCTGGTAGCGGTTGTGGGGCGGGCTATGCGTTCCAACCGCGGGACAGCAGGCAGGATTTTTTCTGCTTTGGCCCATGCGAATGTGAATGTAAAGATGATTGATCAGGGTTCCAGCGAATGGAATATTATTGTTGGAGTGCGCAATGACGATTTTGAAAAAGCCATCCGTGCGATTTATGATATTTTTATTATGACTAAATTGTAAAAAATAAAGCTCCCGTCTCCTTTCCGTGCGGATGCGGGAGTTTTTTATGCGCAGGCGTGCGTAAGAAAATTTGCTGCTTTGCAGCATATATCCCGCGCGGGGAGTAGGAGAAGATGATTCTTTTCTGCTCGATTTTCTTCTGATAATCTAAAGAATCCTTAAAAATTTGTAAATTTACATTATTCGCGCGAAAATTATGGTATACTGCGAAGGAAAGTTTGCAGGAATGAAGGTGAGAACATGGTTATACGCGAAGAATTTTATATGGATTCGTCTGACGGGATACATATGATACATGGTTATCGATGGTATGATCCGGAAATGAAATGTATAGGCGCCGTGCAGCTGGTGCATGGTATGCTGGAGTATATAGAGCGGTATAATGAGCTGGCGGAATATCTGGCTTCGGAGGGATACTTTGTATCTGGCCATGACCATCTGGGACATGGAGATTCGGTAAAGGAGTTGTCCGAGCTTGGATATGTGGGAAAAGAAGGTGCGGTACTCTGGCTTAAGGATATAGAAAAAGTCAGGAGAATGACGGCGTCTTATGCACCGAAGGTTCCATATATTCTTCTGGGGCACAGCATGGGTTCTTTTTTGGTGAGAAGATATTTGATTTATTGTGGAGACCGGGTGAACGGCGCGGTGATCATGGGTACGGGACAGCAGCATGCGTTTATGGTAAAGACGGGGCTTTTGGTCTCATATTTGACGATGCTGCACAGAGGGCCGAAAGGACATAGCCGGTTGTTGGATCAGATGACCTGCGCCGGGTTTGCGAAGCTTTATCCGGACAATGCCCATACAGGGAGCTGGATGAGCCGGGATCCGCAGATACTCATTCATGCGCTTCAAGATAAAAAGATGCACTATAAATTCACAGCCAATGCGTTTGAAGCGTTGTTTCGTACCATTGAGGAAGCTGGCAATCCAAGAAGAGCAGTAAAGATGCCCAAGAAGCTTCCGATTCTGATACTGTCAGGAGATGATGATCCGGTAGGCGGGAAAGGTAAAGGAGTGCGGCGATTTGAGGCAATGCTGCGAAAAATCGGGATGAAAAAAGTGACATGCATCCTTTACCCTGCATGTCGGCACGAACTGGTCAATGAGCTGAACAAAGAACAGGTGTTTAAGGATATCCGCAAATGGTGCAGTACGATATGCGGGGAAGAGTAACAGCGGAACTTTCAACAGCGAAAACCCGGCCATGCCGGAAGGAATTGCGGACGCGCCAGCGGTCGGAAATCCTTCCAGTACCGGGCATGGGTGGGTTGTAGCGGAACTATAATGGAGGATAAAGATGAAAAAATGGTTTCTACTGATGTTGATGACAGGACTTTTGATGGCCTTTGGCCTGCAGGTGAGTGCGGCGGAAGGACCAATACTCGCCCTGGGCGCGGATTTAAATGATACCCAGAGAGCGACGGTATTTTCCGAAATGGGTATTACAGGGGAGCAGGCGGCATCTTATCAGACCATTTATATAACGAATGATATGGAACACCAATATTTGGATGCATCTCTGGGTGCTTCTGTGGTAGGTACTCATTCGCTGTCTTCGGTGCTTTTAATCCCACAGGAGAGTGGCACAGGGCTTAGCGTGGAAACGCACAATATTAATTACTGTACGATCTCCATGTATCGCAATGCTCTTTTGACGGCCGGGGTGGAGGACGCGAAAGTGATTGTGGCCGCACCATCCTCTATCAGCGGTACGGCTGCGCTGATCGGCGCTGTAAAAGCGTATGAAACCTACAGCGGCGCGCAAGTGAATACGGATGCCTTTGAAGTGGCGACGGATGAATTGGTGCTGACAGGAGAGCTGACGGATGAGCTGGATTCCGAGCAGGTATCGGATCTGATCGCTTATTTAAAGCAGCAGGTGGCCGAAAACGGCATGGATGACCCGGATCAGTTAGCGGATTTGGTGCGCAAAGCGGCGCAGGAACTGGGAGTAGAGCTGACGGACGAACAAGTCAGCAAGATTGTGGATCTGCTTTTAAAACTCAGCAAACTGGATATAGACGCAGATAAACTTAAAAGCCAGGCTAAAGAACTGTATGATAAAATCAACTCTCTGGGGATCAAGGTAGATAAAGAAAAAGTGGGGAATTTTATTACCCGTTTTATTTCCTCGATCTGGGAATTGATCAGAAGCTTTATCGAAAAATAGAGGAGGACTTTTTTAGTCCTCCTCAATAACATGAAATTCTAAAAAATCAAAATCTATATCATCCACAAAGTTATCCTGACGAAAACGGGTCTTTGCGTGGCGCTTAAATTCGCGTACATTTGCATCCAGCCAGATCGGTTTGCTCAGATCGAAAGCCGAACACATATCATCCAGCGCGTGGAATATTTTGTGGGTCCTGGTATCAGCCGTATGATTACAAACGATAATATCTTTTATGAGATGATTATTTTTGAAAATTTTTGCCCATACACGAAACATGGAAAGCCTCCTGCGTTTTCTATGCTTCTTAGTATATAGGTTCTTGGCGGGAAAGTAAAGGGAGAGTTATAAGGAATGGCAGTAGAAACGACGATTCAGGAATATATCAAAGAACGCTCCGAAAAAGACAGTTTTGAAACGGCGATGTTCATTTATGAATCGGCATTGATTCAAATGAACAGCCGGATTGAAGTGCTGAATAATGAACTAAACCATGTATATTCATACAACCCGATCGAATATGTGAAGACACGTCTTAAAACTCCGGAGAGCATTATGAAAAAGCTTAAGAAAAACGGGCATTCGGTCAGTATAGACGATATGGTGGAATATGTAAATGATATTGCAGGGCTTAGAATCACCTGTTCATTTTTCTCGGAGATTTATTTCCTGGCGGATATGATTGCAAGGCAGGATAATTTGTCCGTAATCCATATCAAAGATTATATCAGCCATCCCAAGGAAAGCGGTTATATGAGTTACCATATGCTTTTGTCTATACAAGTGGCGTTGGCGGATGCGGTGATTCCGACAAAAGTGGAGGTGCAGATACGCACCATGGCCATGGATTTCTGGGCAAGTCTGGAGCATAAGATCTATTACAAATATGAAGGAAATGCGCCTGGATATTTCGCCAGGGAATTACAAGAATGTGCTTCTATTATATCTAAGCTGGATACAAAGATGATGTCTTTAAATGAGGCCATGAAAAAAATTGATGGAGAATGAAAATTGCCGCCTGCAGAGGCGGCAGTTTTCATAACATGAGGAGTGCCCCGGCAATACGGATGCCGGGGCCATTATGAAAAAATTTATCTTGTTGTTATGGTTTATTCAATGACAATTAAAGTTTACCAATTAAATGTGTATATAATATGAATAAAACATGAACTTATTGTAAAATAGCACAAAAAATAATGAAAAAAACAGAATTATATGTGCAGAATCAATAATCCCTTTCTTTCGACAAAGGTTCATTTCAATGAATAGTTGTCAAAATACACGAAAAATGCTAGAATAGAACAAGAAATGAGAGGAGAAGGAATTATGACATCAGAAACAGCTCCCGTATATGTAATCGGACATAAGAATCCAGATACGGATTCTATCTGTTCCGCCATTGCATATGCAGAACTTAAGAACCGCCTGCATGGAGGCGGATATTGTGCGGCGCGCGCCGGGCAGATTAACCAGGAGACACAGTATGTCCTGAACTTTTTTCAGGTGTCAGCACCTAAATATATTTCGGATGTAATGACGGATGTGAGAGATATTGAGATTCGCAAGACTCAGGGAGTTTTCGGTCATATTTCTCTAAAAAAAGCATGGAATATGATGAGGGCTTTAGGAGTTGTGACTCTGCCTATTACAGATAATCAGAAGCTGGAAGGTCTGATCACGATCGGGGATATCGCCAACGCATACATGGATGTGTATGATAATAAGAGCTTGTCAGCCGCAAGGACTCCATATAAGAATATTCTTGAGACGTTGGACGCCACCATGTTAAACGGAGATGAGGACGCAGTCTTCGAAAAGGGAGAAGTCGTCATTGCAGCAGCTAATCCGGACGTGATGGAAGACTATATTCATGAAGGAGATATGGTCATTCTGGGCAACCGCTATGAATCTCAGCTCTGCGCCATTGAGATGGATGCGGCGTGTATTGTGGTCTGCATGAACGCGAAAGTATCTCAGACGATCCTAAAGCTGGCGCAGGAGAACAACTGCAGCATTATCGTGACACCTCACGATACCTTTTCCGTAGCCCGTATGATCAATCAGAGTATGCCTATTTCTCACTTTATGAAGCGTGATAAGCTGATTACCTTTAAAGTCACGGAGAAGACGGAAGATATTAAAGGGATTATGGGTGAGAAGCGCTATCGCGATTTCCCTATCCTGGATTTGGACGGGAATTATATCGGTATGATATCCAGGCGGAACCTTCTGAATCTGCGCCGCAAAAGAGTTATCCTGGTAGATCATAATGAAGAAAGCCAGACTGTGGACGGCATTAATTACGCGGAAATTCTGGAGATCATAGACCACCACAGGATCGGAACTTTGGAAACTTTGGAGCCGGTTTATTTCAGAAATCAGCCCCTTGGATGTACGGCAACTATCGTCTATCAGATGTATAAGGAAAACGGGATCAAGATACCGGAAAATATTGCGGGACTTCTGATGGCAGCCATCCTATCGGATACGCTTATGTTCCGGTCGCCTACTTGTACTGCCGTGGATCAGGCAGCGGCAGAACGGCTGTCAGAGATCTGCGGTGTGGAGATCGAGGAGTTTGCAATTGATATGTTCAGCGCGGGCAGTGATATGAGTTCCCGAACGCCGAAAGAGATCTTCAATCAGGATCGTAAGAAATTCCAGGTGGGCGATCATTCCTTTATTGTGGCTCAGGTGAACAGCATGAACGCCATTGAGTTAGGAGAAGTGAAAGAAAAGCTGGTGCCGTATCTCACAGAGAAGTTTGAGTCCTTGGATGTGGATATGTGCTATGTAATGCTGACGAACATTGTGAAAGAGGACACGCTTCTTTTGTGCTTTGGAGAGCGGGCACACGAGGTGGCTACGACGGCATTCCAGCTTCCGGAGGATATGCAGGAGATTGTGCTCAAAGGCCTGGTATCACGAAAGAAGCAGTTGATCCCCAGCATTGTAACCGTATTGCAGCAATAAAAAAACAGACGGCAGTCATTCTTATGTAGAGTGGCTGCTTTTTATTGTTAGGGCATGGCCCTGTTCTCCATTGAGGAGTTTTTCGCTGATCCG
>CAJUMT010000122.1 GCA_910587495.1 uncultured Lachnospiraceae bacterium
CAGCCTTCCGTGAAATTCAGGGAAAACTTCAATCCGGCGTCCCTTTGGCAGATGATGACCTGATGCGCTTAGTAATCTTGCCACTTACGGTTCCCGGCACAGAAGGGAAACAGAATATGCTGGAAAGGATCGTTGACCTGGCTGAGCAGATACCAGACGAAAAGCAGCGGATTTTTATCTTATCCGGCGTGATAGTCGCAAGCGACAAATTTATAAGCAGAGATTACATAGAGCAAATAAGGAGGAGAATCAACATGACGCAGTTAGGGCAGCTTTATGAGAAAGAGAAAATTGAATATGCCAAACAGAAGGTACGCGAAACTTCTATAAAAGAATGAAATGAAATGAAATGGCTTCAAGGATGCTGAACCGTAATATGGACATTGCTGATATTATGGAGGTTACCGGTTTGACCGAAGCAGAACTTCTTTGCCTTCAAAATAAGTAGCGTGTACAATGATTTAGGACCGGTTTTCACCGACCCTTATTATTACGACAGAAAATCTATTTCTTTCCACAGCACTTTTTATGTTTTCTCCCGGATCCGCATGCACTCCACCTGCGAATCACATAAGTCCACGCACAGAGCGCCTCTATCATACGTTTTACCGACTGCTTATTGTTGAATACCACATTCCAGCTATCCAGACAGTTCATAATCTGCGAGACCGTCCAGTCCTCTTATATCTCTTTTTTACATTTACTTTCCCCTTTCATTTCGCTTGCATTTTTAATACCCATAAGTATCATATATTTCCTCCGTATATTTCCCGGGTTTCTGAAAGATAATCAACGGTTTTTCTACCTTCATCCCGGATCTTCCCCCTTTTAGCGCCTCCAAAAGTACCATATTCGGTTCCCTGTCAATATAAGGATGCACCAGGCGCATTCTTTTTGGCTCCAAACCATGGTTATGAAGTCCCGTAAGGATCTCCGTCAGCCGAAAAGGCCGGTGTACCATATAAAAACGCCCTCCCGGCATCAGCACTTTAGACGCCTGCATAAGAACGTCCTCCAGGGTGCAAAGTACCTCATGACGGGCGATGGCTTTGGGCGCTTCCGGATTTTTAAGTCCATGGTCTGCGATCATATACGGCGGATTGCAGGTAACCACATGAAAAGAAGAAGCCCCAAAAAGATGAAAGGCTTCTTTGATATCTCCTGTATAAATCCGGATCTTTTCTTCCAGGCCGTTCAATTTAACGCTTCTTGCTGCCATATCCGCGCTGTCTTTTTGAATTTCCAGTCCTGTAAAAGACTCTCCCTGTGTCTTCGCTTCCAACAGGATTGGTATAATTCCGGTGCCGGTACCCAGGTCTAACGCCTTCTCTCCTTTTCTTACTCTGGCAAACCCGGAAAGCAGCACGGCGTCCATCCCGAAACAGAACCTTTTCGGATCCTGGATAATCACATATCCGTTCCTCTGAAGCTCGTCCAAGCGTTCTCCTTCTTTTAAGCTAACATCCATCTTCTTCCTCCGAAAGCAGCGCCTGATAGATCTCCCGTTTGGTCGTTCCCCGATCCTTTGCCACCTGCTTCATGGCCTCTTTTCTGTTCATTCCCTGCGCTTCATAAAGCTTCATATGCGCTTCTAAGGGCATGGAGAGAAAACTTTCGCTTTCTTCCGCCTGTATACTGGCTCGGGAGCGGCCTTCTATGACCAGCACGCACTCTCCTTTTGGCTCCTGCTGCCCATAATATGCCATCGCCTCTTTGACCGTAGCCGTAAATACGGTCTCATATTTTTTAGTAAGTTCCCTGCATACCGTAAGCTTTCTGTCTCCCAGCGCTTCATACAACTCTTCCAGCGTCCGCTTCAGGCGGTGGGGCGCTTCATAGAGAACAATAGTCCTTGTCTCCTTTTTCAGTTCCGTAAGGATTAAGTTACGCTCCTTTTTATCCGGCGGAAGAAAAGCTTCAAAGCAAAATCTTCTGGTGGATAAACCGGAAATTGTAAGGGCCGTCACGCAGGCGCAGGCGCCCGGAAGGGAAGTGACGGTGATACCTGCTTCTTTACACATACGCACCAGTTCTTCCCCGGGATCAGAGATTCCGGGTGTACCGGCATCCGTGATCAAAGCGACGTTCTGGCCTTCAGACAGCCTTTTTACCAGGAAACGTCCCTTTTCAAACTTATTATACTCATGATAACTTGTCATGGGTGTATGGATATCGAAATGATGCAAAAGTTTGATACTGTTTCTTGTATCTTCCGCCGCAATTAAATCTGCTTCTTTCAGTATCCGAATAACCCTGAAAGTCATGTCTTCCAGATTTCCTATAGGCGTCGCGCACAAATACAAAGTCCCTGTTTTAGTTGTCATTTAACTTTGATTTTCCTTCCCTGCGCTCCAGCTCTTCCAGCTCTTTTAATTCTTTATCCTCCACCTGATTTTTATTTTTTTCTTTTTTGCGGCGGGGCTTGAATCTAAGCTCTTCTACCTTGTACTCCCGTATTTCTTTTTCTTCATTTTCCAGCGTGACAATCACCTTTACCATCTGCCGAAGGACATTGACAGAATTGACCTCGCCTTTACTGCCGTCTTTTGCCGTCACATGATCCCCTACATTAGGCAGATGGCTGTTAAGCTCCTCATAGGTCTCTTCTTCATGTTTCAGGCAGCACATCAGACGACCGCATACGCCGGATATCTTCGTAGGATTTAAGGACAGGTTCTGCTCCTTTGCCATCTTAATGGATACCGGCAAAAATTCTGACTGGTGCGTATGGCAGCACAAAGGCCTTCCGCAAATACCGATACCTCCTAAAATCTTCGTCTCATCCCGCACGCCGATCTGCCGCAGTTCAATTCGGGTTTTAAAGACTGAAGCCAGATCCTTTACCAGTTCACGGAAATCAATCCTTCCGTCCGCTGTAAAATAAAAAAGCACTTTATTATTATCAAAGGTATATTCCACATCGATCAGCTTCATTTCCAGACCGTGTTTTTTGATCTTCTCAAGGCAAATCTTGAACGCTTCCTTTTCTTTTTCACGGTTTTCCTCCGTCTGCTGCCTGTCCTTCTGGTTCGCTATACGGATAACCGGTTTTAAAGGCTGGACGACCTTATCATCTTCCACTTCTTTTGTTCCAATAACTACATGCCCGTATTCCACTCCTCTGGCAGTCTCCACGATCACATATTCTCCTGTGCAGATCTCCAGATCCCCCGGTGAAAAATAATATACTTTCCCTGCGGGTCGGAAACGGACGCCGATTACTTTTATCATGTCAATTCTCCTTCATTGTGAAAAGCAAAAGCTCCATGGCCAAATCAAAATTTACATTGGCGTTCAGTCTAAGCTTTGCCTTTCCCAGTGCATTTATAATACGTTCCAGCCCTTCATAAGAGCTGTTTACTGCTTTTTCCCGAATGCTTGCAAACTCGTCCGAAAATATAATACTATCCGCATCCCGGGTAGCTTTAAAAAGAAGCACATCCCTGTACCAGATCATCAGAAGATCCAGATAATCGTCTATCTCCATCTTGTATGTGTTGATCCTCTTTAGATCCTCAATCAGGTCGTTTACTTCCATCTCAGAGATATATTTCATCAAATGGACCGCATGTTCCAGCATCTCACCGAAACTGTCCGACAAAGCCAGACGTTTTGCTTTTCCCACATTGCCCTGGGCAAATGCCGTACATATATCCGCCCGGTACTCAGGAATCTCATACTGCCCCATCAAATGTTCTTTTATAAGAACAGAAGAGACGGGCTTCAAATTTAAAGTCACGCATCTGGAACAGATTGTCGGAAGAAGAGATCCCGCATTGGTTGTAAGAAGCAGAATCACTCCGTAGGAAGGAGGGTCCTCTATAGTCTTAAGCAGGGCATTCTGCGCTTCTACTGTCAGCTTTTGTGCTTCATCCACAATATATATTTTATAAGGGCTGCTGTAAGGCCTGATCATTATATCCCCGTTTAACTGGGTCCTGATATCTTCCACACTGATACTATTCGGCTTTTCGTGAACCACCCGTATGATATCCGGCTGGTTTAAGTTTACCGCCTGTTTACAGGACTGACACTCCATACATGGTTCTGTCCCGTGTTCTTTACATTGTAATGTCTGGGCGAAGATTCCCGCTAAAAGTTTCTTTCCGGAACCCTTCTCTCCGTTTAAAATATAAGCATGGGATACCTTATCCAACAAAATCGCATGCTTCATATGTGAAATCGTCTGTTCATGTCCTAAGACATCAGCAAATCCGGCCATACTTCCTACCTCCCTCTTTCCGATTATACCTCATTTCTTTCGGAAAGAAAAGGTTTATCTCCCGTTCCTCAGCACTTGTAAAAAGTTTCTGTCTGTTCCATGTACTTCCAGGCCGTTTTGAAGCGAACATATAATCCTGTCGATAATTTCCCGGCTTATAACCTCTCCGGGTGCTAAAAGAGGAATCCCGGGCGGATAGACCGTCACAAAATCTCCGCTTATTTTCCCTTCCGCCTTAGACAATGGACAAAATTCTTTATCACTTTCTAAAGCCGTAAGAAGCGTATAAACGCCTTGCGCAGGAAGTACCGTATCTTTACTCTCCTGCAGCTTTTGATCGCCTTTTAAACGATGATAGAGCCTTCTGTCCGCCTCTAAAAAGGCTTCGGAAAGCCTTTCTAAATTTTCCTTGGTATCCGCCACTGTCGTGATAGCACACACATAAGAATTACATGCCATCTCAGGCTCTATCTGAAATTCATTCCTTAAGATCCCGCTTAATTCCTGCCCGCTGATCCCTGTTCCTTTTACGGATACAAGGATCCTCGACAAATCCATATCTTCCGTCTTAAGCAGCGTAAGATGTTTCATACGGCCAAGCACACTGCGAAACTGGAGGATTCGTTCAAAAAACCGGTCAAAGGCGTCTTTATGCCCTTCAATCCACCCCATGCATTCGTCTATACCTGCCATCAGCACATAGGAGGGACTGCTGGTCTGATAAATCGACAAATATCTGCGGATTTTTTCTTTATCAATCAAACTGCCGTTTAGATGAATCAATCCTGTCTGCGTCAAAGAAGGAAGTGTCTTATGAAGACTGTGAACGACCACATCCGCTCCGCTGCTTACGGAATCTTTCGGAAAATAATCTGAAAACGGAAAATGCGCTCCGTGGGCCTCGTCTACGATCAGCGGTATTCGGTATCTGTGGACCACATCCGCGATTTTCTCTATATTCGACGTCACGCCGTCATAGGTAGGAGAAGTAATCAGGACTGCCTGTATATCCGAATCTTTTTTCAGCGCATTATCCACATTTTCCGGTAAAATTTTTCCGTTTATCCCCATTTGTCCCGTGGATTGTGGATAAATATATTGTACAGTAAGCCCTTTTAAAAGCGCCCCATGATATGCAGACTTATGGCTGTTCCGGGCAAGAAGAAGTTTTCCGCCATAAGAAGTGCATCCACTGATAGCCGACAGGATTCCTGCCGTACTTCCGTTAACCAGATAATGGGTCTCTTCTGAATGATACAGGCCTGCCGCCCTCTCCTGCGCTTTTTTCAATATTCCTTCCGCATGATACAGATTGTCAAAACCATCAATCTCCGTAATGTCAATAAAAAACGGATCTCTGATAAGCCCCATGCGCCGTTTGTGGCCCGGCATATGCATAGGAAGAATCTCAGAATCCGCATATACTTTCAGTTTATGATATAATTCACTCATTTTTACAAAGAAAATACAATAATTCCTATAATTGTTACAACAATCGAAAGAATTGTACGCTTAGAGGGCTTCTCACCCAACCAGAATACCGCCAGTATCGTCACCCAGATAATACCTGTAGATTCAATCATCGGCGTCACTTTCAATTCAATTCCCCGGTAAGCGAACACATTAAGAACCGTAGTTCCTAAAAGCAAAGTATAACTTAAAATAACCCGCCAGTTTAAAAATTTATAAATTATATTTTTATGTTCCGCCTGCGCTGACTGTTTTAAAAGTATTTGGGAAATAGCCGCCACAAATACCGACAAAAAAGCCAGCACATAACTAATGCTCTTCCATTCCATGAATACTGATCCCCGCAATGATGATAATACTGCCGATAATATTGTTCCATGTGACCTGCTCTTTAAAAAGAATTACCGACCAGATCAAGATCAAAATATACAAAATGCCTTTCCTTAAGTAGGCAGTCGTAAGGGGAATCATTTCCAAAAGAAACTGCCACATAATGGCAAACACGCCCAGGCATCCCACGGCCGCCCCATAAAAAAGTATAAATTCCTTAGAAAATGTACCAAATGTTCCCGCATATTTGATAAACACCGAACTTAAACTCTGTATGACCAAAGACAGGGACAATAAGATCAGTATCTTTGCTCTGCCCGCTTTTTTCTTCCCGTTCATCTTATATCCTCGTCTTCCTGAGATTCTGACAAATTGTAAGTGGCTTTAATGACATACTGCGGTTCTTTATTCATCCCGAGGAACATCCTGCCCAAATACTCTCCGATCATTCCCAGAAACATAAAAGTAAGACCAAAGAAAAACGAGATTGCGCACATTAAAGAAGGCCACCCCATGGACAGCGTCGGATCGACAAATTTACGGATCAATATTGCAAACGCCGCCAAAATTCCCACGCCCGCAAAGAAAAATCCGGTAATGGAAGCTACTCTTAATGGTATTACGGAAAATCCGATGACGCTGGACCAGAGACGAATCAACTGTTTTATCGTATAGCCAGACTCGCCCTCTTCGCGTTCAAAATGCCGAATAGGAACACTGATAATATTTTGGGTACAACGCATAAAAAGCCCCAGCAAATAAGTATAAGACCCTTCATACTGGACCGCATGATCCCTGACAAATTTTCTTACGAGAAAATAGCTGGAAGTACGCACGTCTTTTGGTTTTTTGATCATCAAATTCACTGTAAGATCATTAAAGCGGCTTCCCAAATTCCGAAACCAACTATGCTTTTTATCCGGATAATAGCCGTATACCAGGTCATATCCTTGTTCCAGCGCCTCAAAAAGCTTCCCCAACTGGGAAGGATGGGTCTGCCCGTCATCGTCCATACCAATGATCACATCCCCTTTTGCATGGCGAAGCGCCGCCATCAAAGCGTTATGCTGACCGGAATTCATGGCAAGATCAATCACTTTTACATCTTGATATTTTTTCGCCATCTCTCTGAGTTTCGCGATGGTTTTTCCTCCATCCGGAGAACAGTCATTGACCAGAATAAATTCCACATTTTCCTTTTTAAGCCGCACCATCTCTTCTCTGGTCGTATCCACCACATGTTCGATCGTCGCTGAAGATCTGTAGCATGGAATGATCACTGAATATAACATTTAATCCTCTTTTCTTCCGTCCGCTTTAGGGAAGGTCATGTTCGGAATGTATGATATAATAACCAAGCCTTGTGGAACTGTCCAATATATGTCCTAAATTAGACAGATTTAGTTCACTGATTCGATAGACTTGATCCGGATATTTTGCCTTATAAGCCATCATCCGATCTACATCTTCCATGGAGAATAAAAATCTGACTTCTGCATTTCTTGGTCCGTGTTTTGGTACGATGACCGGCTCTTTTCCGCATGCAGTATCAATGACCATCTCCATATAATCATATCCGGTAGACAAAGGTACAAGATCCGAACCGATACAGTCTCCTCCCATACGCGAACCGATTTCTATAATACGCACTCTCCCGTCAGGCGTAATCTTAAATTCTCCATGAGAAGCGCCGTCCGTAATCTGAAGCGCGTCAAGACCTTTTCTCATCACATAATGTATTTTATATAACAGATCCTCCGGGAAACTGCAAGGCTGTCTGTGTCCGCATTCTATAAAATGCGGGGACCCTGTAGTAAACTTCTTTGTAATCGCCAGATTTGTATGTTTCCCTTTATAAGAAATGGATTCATAGCTGTATTCTTCACCTTCAATGTACTCTTCCACAATTGCCTGACGTTCAAAAGACTGATTCACTGCGTTTTTTATCGCTTCTTTTAAATCGGAAAAATTCGTCACTTTTGTAATAGCCCTGCTTCCTGAACGATCCGTGGGCTTTACGATCAAAGGAAGTTTTAATCCGAATAAATAAGCTTCAATTCGGTCTACCCGATAGAATTTAGGCGTCGCAATCCCTGCTTCGGAAAATGCTTCCCGCATGGCATATTTATTAGTTGACAAGTGGATACACGCAGAGCTGTTTCCGGGTAAATGCAGTCCTTCCGCTACTTTACTCACTGTAATATTGGCCAGGTCGGAAGCGATGGAAGCCACCGCGTCCGGCTGTATCTCTCTGCATTTTTCCAAAATTTCATCTATCTTTCTAATGTCAATCGGATAAAAATAATCTGCCGTCTTTTCTCCTATTGAACCATCCTGCCACGCAAAAACATGCGTTTCAAATCCCATCTCCTTCGCCTTTAGAATCAACTGGTTTTGAAAATCATTGGCTCCGATAATGACGATCTTTTTCATATTGTCCCTCTTATCTATCTAACGGTAAAACTCTGTTACTTTATCTGCAATATAATACACCTGTTCTTCTTTCAGTCCATAAAACATCGGTAGTCTTGCAAGGCGTTCACTTTCTTTTGTCGTATAGATATCCTCTCCATGAAATCTGCCAAACCGGATACCCGCCGGCGCACTGTGAAGAGGAATATAATGGAACACTGACTGTATATCATGTTCTTTTAAGAAACTGATAAGCGCAGTCCGCTCATTTATATCTTTGGCTTTTATATAAAACATATGGGCATTGTGGGTGCAGTGATCCGGTATAGTGGGAAGCTCTATTTTTCCCTTTTCTTTTAACGGCAGCAATAATTTATAATATAGATTCCAGTTTTTCATCCGGTCATCAAATATTTTGTCTGCCATCTCTAACTGAGCTAAAAGATAAGCGGCATTTATATCCCCCGGAAGATAAGATGATCCCGCATCCATCCAGGTATATTTATCTATCTGTCCCCGGAAGAACTTAGCGCGGTTCGTCCCTTTTTCCCGAATAATCTCCGCTCTTTCCACATTTTCAGGATCACGAATCAGGAGCGCCCCTCCTTCTCCCATACTGAAATTTTTCGTCTCATGAAACGAATAACAGCCGAAATCTCCTATTGTACCTAACATCTTTCCTTTATAAGTACTCATAATTCCCTGCGCAGCGTCTTCGATCACTTTCAGATTATATTTTCCAGCCAATTCTATGATCTGATCCATTTCACAGGATATACCTGCATAGTGTACCGGTACGATTGCCTTCGTCTTTTCTGTAATGGCAGCCTCAATCTTTGTTTCGTCGATATTCATCGTGTCCGGACGAATATCCACAAATACAGGAACACCTCCTCTTAATACAAAAGCATCCGCAGTAGATACAAACGTATAGGAAGGCATAATTACCTCATCTCCTTCTTTGATATCCGAAAGAAGAGCTGCAAGTTCCGTTGCATGCGTACAGGAAGTAGTCAGAAGCGCTTTGTGTATCCCTGTCATCTTTTCAAGCCATTCATTACAGCGATGGGTGAAAGGGCCGTCACCGCAGATCTTGTGATTGACAGCTACAGCTTCTTCTACATACTTCATCTCCACACCAAGGTACGGCGGTACATTAAAATCAATCATATCTGATCCTCTCTTTATATTATGCAATTTATTTTCAAATACTTTCAAAAACAGAGCGGATAATCTTCACACAACCTTCAATTCCCAAAAGTCCGCTGTTCAGGCATAGATCATAATTAGAAGCCATACCCCATTCCTGGTCTGTATAATATTTATAATGATTATAACGGGCTTTATCATTTTTCTTCAATATGGCAGGCGCGTCTTTTTCCGTCATATTGTAATATTTCACCGCACGTTCCAGTTTACTTTTTTCATCCGCTGTAATAAAAACATGCAGGCAGTCGCCGCGGTCTCTTAATATATAATCTGCGCCCCTTCCGACAATAACACACGATTCTTTCTCAGCAATCTCTTTGATGACCCGGTTCTGTACAAAATACAGTTCATCCTGAAGGGACATGCCGTTTCCGGAAAAAACATTATTTGCATAAGTCAGGCTGCTGGCAATATTAAAAAGCAGGCTTCCCGTAATCTTTTCTCCTTTTTCCTCCACATAATCAAGAGCAAAACCGCTTTCCTTTGCCACCATATCCATCAGTTTTTCATCATAACAGGTAATCCCCAGTTCTTTTGCCAATGTTTCTCCTATATATCTTCCGCCGCTTCCATTCTGTCTGCTGATTGTTATAATCCTTCTTTTCATATAAGTCCCTCCTTCATAAAAAGATATACATATTATTTTACCTCATTTTCACCGGTTTGTCATCTTGTAAAAAATATGATAATAAGAAAAAGACTCCAGCATGTGCTGAAGTCAATTGACCTGAGGCATCGGGGATTCGAACCCCGGACAACTTGATTAAAAGTCAAGTGCTCTAC
>CAJUMT010000123.1 GCA_910587495.1 uncultured Lachnospiraceae bacterium
GGAGTTCTCTTTTGGGGAAATCAGGTCTAAAAAGTGTCATTTCCCGACAGCCCCTGTTTTTGTCAGTTTTTACCAGAACAGATGTTTACGCTATGTTATTTGTAATTTTGAATTCGGATATTGAAAAATAATTGTGAAATAATTATAATATAATTATGTAACACATAAATTTTGAATGGGATAAAAATAAAAACAGAATCAACAAGGCTAAGCACGGAATTGATTTTGAAGAAGCGGCAACGGTATTTTATGATGATGATGCAATCATGTTTGATGACCCGGAACACTCTATGGAGGAAGAGCGGTTTCTGATACTTGGAATTGCAAAACATGAAAACCTGTGCATTGTGAGTCATTGTTACCATGGCGATGATAACATCATCAGAATCATTTCGGCAAGGAAAGCAACCAAAAGTGAAACAAAAACATATAACAGATATGCAGGAGGTGAAATCAATGAGAGAGGAATATGATATTGAGAATTTGAATCCCAGGAGAAATCCCTATGTAAAAAGGCTGAAAAAACAGATAACGATAAACATTGACAATGATACAGTGGATTTCTTCAAGGAACAGAGCAGAGAATCTGGCATACCATATCAGACGCTTATCAATCTGTATCTGTCAGACTGTGCAAAGCACAGAAAGCGGTTGCAGGTGTCTTGGGAATAGGAGGGGGCGAAAGAATTTTCCTGTAAACCTCTTTGCGGATTTTTTGTTGTTTTATATATCATAAACGATATTTCCGATCCCTTTCATGCAGCCGTTCCGCTCGATATCCTGTATAAGCTGGTTGATTCGCTTTAGTGTTTTTTTATCCTGCGTCTGCCAGTAGAGGCAGTTTTCCCAGGCATCGTCCGACCATATTTTCGTATTCGGATTGTGATTATTATAGCCTATTGTATGCCAGGAGCAAGCGTATGTATCACCAGAGAGAAAGGTACAGTGACCGTCATATTTACCGGAATCGGAAACTATTCCGGCGTCCTTAAGAAAACCTTTAAGGTCAGTGCGGCGCCGATCGCGGACAAAGACGTCACTGTGGCAAAGAGCGCCCCATACCAGAAGAGCGGCGAGAAGCCGGAGATCTCCGTCGCTGTAGACGGTGTGAAGCTTATCATGGGCGTGGACTATACGGTCAGCTACAAGAACAACAAAAAAGCCGGTAAGACAGCGACAGTTACTATAAAAGGAAAGGGGAATTACAGCGGAAAAGTGATCCGGAAGTATCAGGTCACGGCGGCGGAGGCGGCGGCAGGCGCAGCGAAGAACAGTGGTTGCAGTCCGTATATACAAATCCCGCAGCGACAATTTCATAAATAAAAAGAAAACAGGCCATGTAGGTACATCCTACGCGGCCTGTTTTAATGGATGAATTTCACTTAGAAATATATTTTACTGAACGCGCGGATTTCATCGCTCACAAAATCATAGACGCCGTCGAAGGTACTGCCAGGGCCGCCCATGGTAAGAGAAGGAATCAGATGTTTTGTACCGGCTGTTTCAAAGAGGTTTTTCAGGCCGTTATGGATAGCTTCTTTGGACCAGTCGGCTTTGTCATATTTTCCGTTGTCCAGACCGCCCTGGATGGTGATCTTTCCTGCATATTTTTTCAAAAGTTCCGGGATATTGTTTTCCTGGACAGCGCCCTGCCATACGTCAACGCCCATCTCTATCATATGCGGCACTAAAGTGGCAGCATAGGAATCGCTGTGGTGGATGATGACGTCCACGCCGTTTTTCTTCCAGAATCCATAAATTTTCTGATAAGCAGGCAGAATAAATTCTTCAAACATGTCAGGGGAGATAAAAGTGGATTTCTGACTGCCCCAGTCGTCGTGATGGAACAGAGCGTCCGGATGATAGTGCGCAAGTTCTACTTTCGCACACTCGATCTCCCAGTCGGCCAGGTGGTCGATCAGATCATGCATAGCCTCCGGTTCTTCGTAAAAATTGATCATCGTATCTTCCATGCCCATAAAATAATGAAGCTTCTCAAAAATACCCGTAACAAAAAACGGTGCCACAAATTTTTCTTTCCGATCGACAGCCGCTGCCTGTGCCTCGGCTGCTTTCCAATCTTCGGCGCTGTAGCGGTTGGGGTCAGGCGTCTTTAACTGCTCTTTCCACTGGGTAATGTCTGTGATGAGTTTGCGGCTGCCTTCACACAGTGGGAACGGCCCGGGCGTTCCTTCCTGCCAGCGAACGGTCACGCCCCATCCGTTTACCCGATCCTTACCATAATCGCAGAACCCGCCGCAGTCCGCCATGATAGGATCGAGAACCAGATCCATATATTCGTACTGATTGACGAAGCGGTCGGGATGTCCGCCCCTGATGGTTTCCATAAAGTTGTCTCTGATTGTAAGCATAAAATAACCTCCTGTTCGCTGCTGTTTTGTTGGATTGATCTTTACGGTCGTTCTCAATTGATAAATTAATTATAACAGATTTATCGGCATATGTTATCCTGAATAGTTATTGACTTTAAAACTGATTTTTCCTATACTTTACAGGAGAGGTTCTTATGCGTTTGAGTTTAAATATTATTTATGACAGGCTGAAAATATCGGAAAAAAATATGATGCCTCATTCTCTGAACCAGACAATGGCTTATCAGGGACTGATGCTTTATAAAGATGAAATAACTTATGACAAACAATTATTAAAAGAATACCTTCTGCTGGGTTTAAGTGCCGATTTCCCTGTGTCTATGGAAGGCTGCGGAATCTTATCGGTTGGCAGGCTTTCCGGCGCTTTAAAGGAAAAAAATGCCTGCGTGGAGTTTGATAAGGACTGTGATCTGTATCAGATATTTTATCAGGTACAAAGTTTGTTCTGCCAGTTTGGACGCTGGGAAGGGATGCTTTTAGAGCATCTGGACAAAGAAGATTTTATGGATGTCGTCTGTCGGTCCGCGGCAGAGATCTTTGGCAATCCGGTTGTTTTTCATGATAACGGCCAGGTATTGTATGCGTGGAGCGATCTGTCAGATTTTTCAGATATATGGATCTACAATAAAGATATTGAAAAATATTCTTTGTCCACTTCTTTACTGAATCAGTTTAAAGTATCACGGGAGTACCAAGCTTCTATGCTTACAAATTCGACAGAATTGTACAGTGATTCCAATCTGGACTTTTCTGTATTATACTGTAATTTTTTTGTGGCAGGACAGTTTATGGGACGCTATTGTGTGAGCGAGATATCCGGCAAAATACAGCCGGGGGATTATCAGATCCTGGATTATATCAATCAGATTACACAACGCGCTTACCGATATGGAAGGATCTGTCTAGTAAATCAGATGAAAGAAATAGAAACTTTGCTGATTGACGCCATAGAAGGGAAAACGGATGAGGGGGACAGGCTTGGCAGTCAGATGAAACTGTTTCAATGGCTGCCTGAAGACAGATATTTGTGCGTGGTTATACTGTTAAATGGAAGAGACGTCCGTACGCATGCAGTCCTTGGAGCCAGACTGGATCTGGAGCGGATATTTCCGGGAGATTTTGTGTTTGTTTATGGGAAGAACCTTGTTTTGCTTACGAATCTGGATAGAAGGCATCAGGAGGCGAAGGATATTTCTTCCAGTCTGGCATACTTTTTAAGGGAGGGAATTTTTAAAGCAGGCATCAGCAGAACGAAACACGGTTATGGTTTTTTTAAAGATGCGTTTTGGGAAGCGTCGGAGGCACTCGTTGTAGGGAATTATATGGACCCCACAAAATGGTATTATTATTTTGAACGGTATAGGAACGATTATATCTGCATGAAAAGCATGGGGGTTCTCTCGGCAGATTCGTTGTGCCATCCGGGCGTTCTGGCTCTGCAGGAATATGACAGAAAACATAAGACGCAGCTATTTAAGACTTTGCAGGTTTATTTAAACTGTGACCGGAACCTGGCAGGTACATCCAGGCAGCTTTTTATTCACCGCAGCACGCTGGAATACCGTTTGGAAAAGATTCGAAAGATCACAGGCGCAGATCTGGAGCAGTCAAAAATTCGTTTTCAGATGTTGGAGTCTTTTCGGTTTCTTGCATGGGAATCTTGCCACAAAGGCACAATATGAAAATCTATAATAACATAAAACAGCAACTTTTCTTTCGTATGCAGAGAAGTTGGGGAATGCCGCCAGGTATTCACAAACTTCTCTGGGCAAACGATACGAAAGAAAAAGTTGCGGAACTATAATGAGGAAGCATAGATGGAATTTACACAGAAGATGCAAAAAGTGATGGAGTATGCCGTCAGGCTGGCGCAGCAGGAGCATCACAAATATTTTATGCCGGAGCATATGATCTACGGCATGACATTTGACGAAGATTTTACAAGAGAATATGAGGCGTGCGGCGGTCGGACAGGGAAGCTTAGGGAGGACATAGAAAAATTTTTAAAGGAGCAGGCGGGAACGGCGGAAGGCAGCGAGACGGCGCAGGTGACTTTGGATGCGCAGGAGGTGTTTCAGATGTCGGCCGAGCAGGCAAATTCCAGCAGCCGGGACGCGGTGGAGGTGAGCCATGTACTTGCTTCCATTATGCGGCTTGAAGACAGTTACGGTGTCTATTATATGGCGTCTCAGGATGTGGATCTGGTAGAAGTCCTGGGAGAAATGTCCAGGGGAAGCCTGTCCCAAGAAAGAAGTATTAAGCCTGGGGTGGCAGAAGGATCGGAAGCTGGCAAAACAGAAGCGGCGGATGCCGGATGGAAAAGCTTCCTGGAGAATATGAACGAAACCTGCAAAAATAAAAATCCTCTGATCGGTCGGGAAGAAGAACTGGAACGCACGATCCAGATTCTTTGCAGGAAAGATAAAAATAATGTACTCCATATTGGGGAACCCGGGGTGGGAAAGACAGCCATTGCCTATGGGCTGGCCCGGAAAATACAGGACGGCCAGGCACCGGAACCGTTACAGGGCGCGGTTTTGTATGCGCTGGATTTAGGAGGACTTCTGGCGGGAACCCAGTACAGAGGGGATTTCGAGAAACGGTTTAAAGGGATTATGGAAGAATTGTCGGGGGAAGAGCTGCCGATTCTTTATTTGGACGAGATACACAATATTGTAGGAGCCGGGGCGGTGAACGGCGGCAGCTTAGATGTGGCAAATCTGTTAAAACCCTATCTGGCAGCCGGGCATATCCGTTTTATCGGGGCGACGACCTATGAGGAATATAAGAAGCACTTTTCAGGCAACAGAAGTCTGGTAAGAAGGTTTCAGAATGTGGATATTAAAGAACCTTCCAGGGAAGAGACGGTAGAAATCTTAAGAGGTTTAAAGGCAGGATATGAAAAATTCCATGGTGTGCGTTACGGTGCGGGCGTATTGGAACATTCGGTGGAAATGAGCAGTAAGTATATCAATGAGCGTTTTCTGCCGGATAAGGCTATTGATCTGATCGACGAGGCAGGCGCTTACAGAAGACTTCATCCGCTGGCGCAGAAAGTGCAAACGGTAAATAAAGCTCTGATCGATCAGGTACTCTCCAAAGTGTGCAATATTCCGCCCCAGACTGTGGAGAAAAGCGAGACGGAGAAGCTGGCGCTTTTAGAAGGACAGTTGAAAAAACAGATCTTCGGACAGGATGAGGCCGTAGCTCAGGTGGTCAATGCGGTGAAATTTTCACGCGCAGGTTTAAACGAAGAATACAAGCCTGTGGCGTCTTTTCTGTTTGTGGGGGCTACGGGCGTGGGAAAGACGGAGCTTGCGAAGGCGCTTTCGTCGGAACTGGGAATTTCTTTTATCCGGTTTGATATGAGTGAATATGCAGAAAAGCATACGGTGGCGAAGCTGATCGGCGCGCCGGCCGGATATGTGGGCTATGAAGAGGGCGGTATTCTAACAGAGGAGGTCAGAAAACATCCCCATGCGGTGCTTTTGCTGGATGAAATGGAAAAGGCGCATCCGGATATTTTTAACGTGCTTTTACAGGTGATGGATTATGCGACACTGACGGATAACCAGGGAAGGAAGGCAGATTTCCGTAATATTGTCCTGATTATGACCTCCAATGCAGGCGCCAGCCGGGTAGGAAAGAGCAGAATCGGTTTTGGAAGCGAAGCCGTAAATTTAGACGCCCTGACCGACGCGGTGAAACAGACCTTTCAGCCGGAGTTTCGCAACAGGTTAAGTAAAATCGTGCTGTTTCGCAGCATGGATAACCGGATGGCTCAGAAGATCACGGAGAAAAAATTAAAAGAACTTTCTGATAAGCTGCTGGCAAAAAAGGTGGAGCTTACGATCACGCCGCAGGCGGTGGAGTATGTAAGAGCTGCAGGAATTACAAAAGAATACGGTGCTCGGGAGATCGACCGGGTGATCGCAGGAGAAGTAAAGCCTTTGCTGGCGGAGCTTTTGTTGTTCGGGAGACTAAAGAGGGGCGGGAAGTGTGTGCTTCTGGTGGAAGATAACAAACTGGCAGTCAAATAACAGCAGAACTATAATATGAGGTGATATACGATGAAGATACGAAAGCATATGCAGTTTTACGGAAGAGTTCAGGGCGTGGGGTTTCGGTATCACGCCACTTATAAAGCGCGGTTTCTTGGACTGACCGGTTGGGTGCGCAATTGTTATGATGGAAGCGTGGAAATGGAGGTGCAGGGGGAGCCGGAGCCAATTGATGATTTGATATCCTATCTGCACCGGCAGAGATTTATCCGCATTGACCATATGGATACAAAGATGCTTGAGTTGGAAGAAGAAAGAGATTTTAAAGAAAGAGGATAAGGGAAGATGAGCGTAAATTATCATGCATACCAAAGCAAAGGCGTGCTTTTTACCAACTATGAAGTGGTGTGCGGGCAGTGGCGGGAAGCGTTTACAGGGTACAATCCAGAGCGGATTATGAAAATTCTTCATCTTGCGCGGGACGAAGATCATCTGTATCTGACCTACTTAGGGGAAAAGTACAGGCTTCGGCTGTCGGACGGCGTGCTGGAAAAACAAAAGGAAGAAACATGGATCGATGAACTTTACTTTAATGAATCCATGTCGGTGTATCACCTGTTGCATTACACGAAAGATGTTCCGGCTATATCCGGGAAATGGGTTCCCAGCCATACCATCGACGGGGTGGTAAGCCGGAACCCGGCGGTGAAAGATCCTCTGCTTTCGCCTTTTGAAGAAAAATATGCCGGAAGGACAGAAGATTTTAAAAAGTCATGCCGGGCAGCAGGAGGCATTGAGATCAAGGCAGGGGACGCAGCATATGAGTTTGAAGTATTTCCGCAGGTACATATGCAGCTGATCTTGTGGGATCAGGACGAAGATTTTCCGGCGCAGGTGCAGGTATTGGTGGATCAGTGCGTGACGGATTTTGTGCATTATGAGACGGTAGGATGTATGATCGCTGACCTTTTGGAGCGGCTGCAGGGAGAATAAGCTGAAACTATTCTGGCAATTCCGGCCTGGTATATTTGACTTTCATAAGTTAAGATGATATAACAATGTATAAAAAACCAATAACAAATGAAAGGCAAGACATAAATTATGTTTAAATATGAAAGTATAGCAGAAAACATCCAGAACAAGATCCAGTCAGGGGAGTATAAAGCGGATGAAAAACTGCCCCAGGAAATGGAACTTTGCAGGATCTATGACGCTTCCAGGATTACGATCCGGGAGGCTTTGGATCTTCTGGTGTACAGGGGGCTGATCACAAGAAGGCGGGGCGCCGGCACTTATGTAAAAGCAATCGTCGGAGAGAAACTCAATCCGGATGAATTTGCCAGATCCCAACAGTTTGGGGGATTTACAAGCGATATGAGGGGCAGGAAGGTAGAGTCAGAGATTCATGATTTTACGCTACTGTGTGCGCCTGCGTCAGTGGCGGAAAAGTTGAAAGTGCCTAAGACGGCATTTGTCTGCTATATATGTCGAACCCGTTTGGTGGACGGAGAACCTTATGTAGTGGAATATACCTATATGCCCACGGACTTTATTACGGGGATCACGGAGGAAGTAGTAAAAGGTTCCATTTATGCTTATATAGAACATCAGTTAAAATTAAAGATTAAAAGCGCCCACAGAACCAGCAGGGCGGACATGCCCACAGAGCAGGAAAGAGACTGGCTGGCGATTGGAGATGCTTCCCTGCCGATCCTTGAGGTGGAACAGACGGCATATCTGGATGACGGCAGGATATTTGAATATTCCAAATCCCGCCACAGAGGAGATTGTTTTGCGCTGCATACAGTCAGTGTACGGTAAAAGTATAAGAAAAATAAAAAACAACGGACTATGTCAAAGCAGATTGTATATCTGTCATGGCATAGTCCTTTTTCTTTTGGTAAAAATGACATATTTATTAGAAAAATAAGGAAAATAGTATTGACAAATTTAAAAGTTATATTATAATAAAAATATGTTATAATAAATATAATTTAAAACATAACAATACGAACGGAGGGTGAGTATGGAACTGAAGTTACCGAAGAACTTTTTTATGGGTGCGTCCATGTCAGGACCGCAGACGGAAGGCGCATACAAGACAGGCGGAAGGCTGGAAAATATCTGGGATACATGGTCGGATCTTGCGATCTCGGATTTCTATAATAAAGTCGGAAGCTATGTGGGTAATAACTTTTATGAAAAATATGAAGAGGATATCCGGCTGTTAAAAAGTCTTGGCCTGGATTCGTTCAGAACTTCTATCCAGTGGAGCAGGCTTTTGGACCGGAACGGGAAGCTTAATCAGGAAGGGGCAGACTTTTATCATAAGGTCTGTGCCTGCGCGAAAGAGAACCAGATTGGGCTGTTTATGAACCTTTATCATTTTGATATGCCGACATATCTTTTTGAAAGAGGCGGATGGGAGAGCCGGGAGGTGGTGGAAGCCTATGCGGATTATGCAAGGACTGCTTTCAGGGAATTTGGAAAAGAGATTAAATACTGGTTTACCTTTAACGAACCTATCGTGGAGCCGGATCAAAGATACAGGGACGGACTGTGGTATCCTTTTGTGAAGGATGCAAAAAGAGGTATGACAGTGCAGTACTATCTGTCGCTGGCGCACAGCTTGGCTGTGCGGGAATTCAGGCTGGCAAAAGAAGAAGGATATCTTCTGCCGGATGCCAGGATCGGCCTGATCAACTGTTTCGCGCCGCCCTACACAAAAGAAAATCCATCCCCGGAGGACTTGGAAGCGCTTCGTATGGAAGACGGTATTAAAAATCGCTGGTGGCTGGATCTGGTGACAAAAGGGACGCTTCCGGAAGACGTACTGGATACTTTGCAGGCATGCGGCCTTATGCCTCAGGTTCGCCCGGGAGACAAAGAGATCCTGAAGTGCGGCGTCGTGGACTGGCTGGGATTTAATTATTATCACCCTTCCAGAATCCAGGCTCCTAAAGAAAAGACGGATGAAAAGGGATATCCAAAGTTTTCAGATCCCTATGTATGGCCGGAAGCAAAGATGAATATCTACCGCGGCTGGGAGATCTATCCAAAGGGGATCTACGATTTTGGCATGAAGATGAAAGAAGAATATCCGGATCTTAAGTTTTTTATATCTGAGAACGGCATGGGCGTGGAACATGAAGACCGTTTTCGGGATGCGTCCGGGGAGATACAGGACGATTACCGGATTGCATTTGTTAAGGAACATCTGGAATGGGTGCAAAAGGCAATCCAGGATGGCGCGCAGTGCATGGGCTACCATTACTGGGGATTGATAGATAACTGGTCCTGGAACAACGCTTTTAAAAACCGCTACGGCATGATTGAAGTGGATCTGATGGGGAATTATCAGAGAAGATTTAAGAAATCTGCAAAGTGGCTGCAGGAGGTGATCCGGTCGAGGGAAAAATAGAGTATATACTTATCTATAAATCTTACAAACGGCTAAAAGAATGAAATAAGGAGGAAAAGTAGACATGGGTAATTCAAAATTTGTAGACAAATTTACTATGTTTGCGTCAAAACTTGGCAATGAAGTCCATCTAAGGTCCTTAAGGGACGCGTTTGCAACGATCATGCCTCTGTACATCCTGGCAGGTCTTGCGGTACTTATAAACAACACGGTATTCCAGTGGCTTTTGTCAGGAGACACACTGACAGGCGCGCAGTATTGGGGGACGCTGATCGTCAACGGTACGCTGAATATCAGTTCCCTTTTGATCGCGCCGGTGATCGGCTATATGCTGTCCCAGAACAAGGGATACGAGAATCCCCTGGCAGCGGCGGTCATTTCCCTTGCGACACTGGTAGTCATGATGCCGAACACAGTCAGCATCACACCGGTGGGCGCGGAAGAAGGCGTGATGGTGCAGGGTGCGCTGACTTTTAGCAATGTGGGGACGGGTGCCATGTTCGCAGGCGTTATTATCGGTCTTGCAGCAACAGAACTTTTTATCTGGATCGAGGGCGTAAATAATTTTGTGTCTATGGAATTTGAGTTCTCCTGATAAGGATTC
>CAJUMT010000124.1 GCA_910587495.1 uncultured Lachnospiraceae bacterium
CATATCGTCGATGATAGAACGCACCTGCGCCCAGTCAGGACCTGTTTTAGTGACGATTCCTACCAGCCCGCCGCCTGCAATAACATTCATATCCACGAGAACTCCGTCCTCTGAACCTTTGTCAATAATAAACATATTAAACCAGTTGCCTGAATCTTTGCCGATTACATTCGCCGCCAGCTTAGTAAGGTCAGAATACTCGTCGTCCAGATCATACAGTTCCCGCAGGCCTTCCAACTCATAGCGCTCCTGCAATAGAGAATTGTTTTCCAAAGTCAGCTCTGCGATCTGCTCCCGCAGCATGGCGTTCTCGTCTTTCACCTTATTCAAATCCTCCAGATTTTCCACTTTGCTGCGAACCCATCCCCCGGCAGTATTGATTCCCCTTTGAACCGGAATCAGCACATACCCGGATATCTGGTTTAACACACCTCCGTCAAAATCCGTCAAAAATGACAGCGACATAGCGCCCACGCAAAGAACAGTAAAAACAAATAAAATATATTTACCGGGAATTGTAAACTTTTCTTTTCGTCTCATTCAATTTAAGCTCCCGCCGCTATTCATATTTTTGCTCTTTGGTAACAAACGCAAGGGAGCGGAAATCTCTGTCTACCATAACCCTCGCCAATCCTTTTGCTACGCTCATCTCCGGCTCTTCGTCCACTGTCACGCGGATCCCGGATTTTTGCTGCAAAAGCTGGTCAAGATTTCGTATTCTTGCCGAACCTCCTGTCAGATAAATACCATTCTGAATAATGTCCACACCCAGTTCCGGGGGCGTACGTTCCAGAATCGTTTTGACGGCGTCCATAATAATACCAAGCTGCTCTTTAATAGATTCGTAAACAAATTCCGATGTAATCTCCATCATCTGCGGAAGTCCCACCACCATATTACGACCGCAGATCTGCATAGAAGAGCCGTCCGGCTCAATGGCACAGGCAAGTCCTTTCTTTATGGCCTCCGCTGTCTTGCTTCCTATAAAGAAATTAAATTCCTTCCGGATGGCGCTTTGAATCGCGTCGTCAATGGAACGTCCTCCATTCTGAATCAGGCGGCTGATGACGATTCCTCCCAGGGAAAGCACCGATATCTCTGTTGTCTCCGCGCCGATATCCACGATCATGACGCCCTGCGCCTCTTTCACATTGATGCCAAGTCCAAGTCCCGCTGCCACCGGCTTATCCACCAGGTATACGCCTCGTGGTTTCATGGTGGAATCCTGGATCAGCGTGGTAAAAATACGCTCCTGCATATCGGTGGGCAGCGCCACAAAATAATCGGCACCCTTTAACTGGCCTTTCGTATTGCTTTCCAGAAGAAGTTTTAAAAATGTCTGCATATGGCTGATGCTTGCCAGATTACCGTAAGACATAGGACTTGTCACCTGAATATTGGACGGCGCTTTTTCGTACATAGCATACGCCTCGTCTCCATATGCCAGCATCCCCTTTTTATCCTGTATAGCCACCATATTATGCTGGATCAGATATGCGTCTGTGTCCTTATGGTATATTTTCAGATGATATGATCCAAAATCGCAGCCAAAACTATGATTATTCATCGTACATTTCTCCTTATTTCTCTGTTGATCACAGGTAATTTTTTTCCCGGAGGCTTACAAAAGACCTCTCTCCTATAATAATGTGATCCGTAAGAGCAATCCCAAGAAGCGCGCCTGCTTCTTCCACTCTTTTGGTCACATTTAAATCCTCTCTGCTGGGTCTTGCGTCCCCGCTTGGATGATTGTGCAGTAAAATGATTTGTACAGCTCTGGAAGACAAAGCTTCTAAAAAAATCTCTCTAGGAGATATCATGGACGCATTCACGGTCCCTTTAAACAAATATTTCTCCCGAATCAGCCTGCCTTTCTGGTTCAGCATCAGCAAAAGCAGCACTTCCTGTTCTTCATGCCTTAAATCTTCCATATAGTATTCTGCCACAGAAGCTGGGGTTTTAAAATAAACGCCTTTTCCCGCTTCCTCTCTGGCCATCCGTCTGGCAAGCTCTAAAAGACATTTGATCTGGACGGCCTTCACTTTCCCGATCCCTTTGACTCCAGACAGCTCCGTAAGGCCAAGCCTTCTAAGTCCCGTAAACCCTTCCCGCTCCGGAATGAGCTTTAACAGATCCCCTGCAAGCTCCAGGACAGTGCGCCCTTTCGCGCCGGTTCTTAGAAATACTGCTAAAAGCTCTCTGTCGCTTAAACCTTCCGCTCCATGACGGATACATCTTTCATAAGGTCTTTCTTCTTTTGGCAGATTATTAAACTCTTCATTCATATTGATAACCTCCGTTTCATCTCTCCAGATACCCCGTCAGTTATCCTGCCTGCATAGTATTTTCTTTTTTCTTAGTCTATATCCAGCGATAGATCAAAATCGCAAGGATAATCCCGATTATGCTGGCAATCGTAATTTTAATGGTAAGTCCAAAAGTCAGGACCACAAGCCCCAGCGACAGGACAATCGGATTTTCCAGACCGAATACCTGTCCATAATTTAGCCAGTCCAGGCTGGAGATACCGGATACCAGACTGCCGACAAACCCACCCAGCACAATTCCTGCCAACACAAGCAAAAGAAGGGTCCAGCCATTTTTTGAACTCCGCATATGTATATTACCTCCAAAAAACTGTTCAATCAATCATAACACGGCGAATATTTTTTTGCAATCGCTTCTGCAATCTTTAATCCGTCGATTGCTGCAGAAGTGATGCCGCCTGCGTATCCCGCTCCTTCGCCACAGGGGTAAAGTCCTTTGATCCTGCTTTCAAAAACTTCATCTCTTAAGATCCGTACAGGCGAAGAAGTCCTGCTCTCCACACCTGACAGCACCGCGTCCGCCCGGTCAAATCCCCGAATCAGTTTGCCGCAGCCTGTAATTCCTTCTGTAAGCGCCGCCGAAAGCTCCAAAGGAAAGATTTCTCTTAGATTGGAAAGTTCATAAGCTCCTTTGATACAAGGAACAACATCCCCCAGCGCCAAAGACGCCTGCCCCCTGCAGAAATCTCCGAACAACTGCACCGGCACCTTCCCGCCGCCCACCTGATACGCCGCGCGCTCCAGCTTCCTTTGAAACTCCACGCCCGCCAGTACATCCTGTCCGCCGAAATCCGCCGGCGTCACAGTCACAATCATGGCACTGTTGGCGTTCTCGGAATCTCTGGCCTGATAGCTCATGCCGTTGACTGCAAGATAGCCTGCTTCGGAAGAAGCATTGACCACATAGCCGCCCGGGCACATACAAAAGGAATAAACGCCCCTTCCTGCGCCCACCTGTCTTGTCACTTTATAAGCGGCAGCCGGAAGAACCGAAGGATATCCTTTTCCGTATTGGTTTTCATTGATCATCTTCTGCGGATGTTCAATACGCATGCCCACAGCGAAAGATTTGGCTTCCATGGGAACCTTGCGGCTTTTCAGCATGGAAAACGTATCTCTGGCGCTGTGTCCTACTGCCAGAACGACCTGCTCCGTTTCCAGAATATATTCCTCATTTTTAAGAAGATCCCTGACCGCCACTCCCCGGACGACGCCATTTTCTACTTTAAAGTCGATCGCCTGGGAATGAAACCGCACTTCTCCTCCCAGCCTTACAATCTCTTCTCGTATATGGATTACAATCTCGATCAGCAAGTCCGTGCCCAGGTGAGGTTTATTGATATACAAAATCTCTTTCGGCGCCCCTGCCTCCACAAAAAGTTCCAACACCTTCCGGTTGCGCCCGTGGGGATCTTTGACCAGCGTATTCAGTTTTCCGTCGGAGAATGTGCCTGCGCCTCCCTCCCCGAACTGTACATTGGACTGACTGTCAAGGACGCCCGTATTCCAGAACCGTTCCACGCTTTTTACCCGCTCCTTCGCACACTGCCCTCTCTCCAAAAGGATCGGCGCGTATCCTGCCCGTGCGAGCATCAGACCGCAAAACAGTCCGGCGGGGCCTGTCCCTATAATGACCGGACGGCGCGAAAGCTTCTCTGTTCCCGGCACAGGAAACTTATACAATATGCGCTCCGTACGCTTCACCTGCCCCGGACATTTCTCAAGGACCATTTCTTCGCGCCTTACTTCCACATCTATCATATAGACATATTTAATTTCCTGGCCGCGGGCGTCCAGAGACTGTTTTATGATCTCATAGCTGATCAAATCTTCCTTACGGATGCGAAGGGTCTTTAAGATCCTGCTTCGCAGTTCATCTTTTGTATGTTCCACCGGCATTTTCAATTGCTGGATTCTTAACATAAACCATTTCCTCACTTCTCTTTGACTTAGGCAATTATAACACAAACCCGAAATTTTCTCAGCTATAAATATGCTTCCCCTGGAAAAATAATGGAAACCCTCTTGAAATCACCCATGAAAAATGGCATTATAGAGAACAGGAAAAATTTCCGGCGAAAGAAACCATGTGATCCATCAGGTTACAACACAAGGAGGAGCATACTATGCCGCAACGAACCGACATCCATAAAGTCCTTATCATCGGCTCCGGCCCCATCATCATCGGCCAGGCCTGCGAATTTGACTACTCAGGCACCCAGGCCTGTAAAGCGCTTCGGAAACTGGGGTATGAGATTGTACTGGTCAATTCCAATCCGGCTACCATCATGACGGACCCGGAGACTGCAGACGTCACTTATATCGAACCGTTGAACGTAGAACGATTAGAACAAATCATCGCAAAGGAAAAGCCCGACGCGCTGCTGCCTAATCTGGGCGGACAGTCCGGCTTAAATCTCTGCTCGGAACTTTACAAAGCAGGCATCCTGGATAAGTACAATGTAAAAGTTATCGGTGTCCAGGTAGACGCCATCGAACGGGGAGAAGACCGGATCGAATTTAAGAACGCCATGAACGCGTTGGGCATTGAGATGGCCCGCAGTGAAGTGGCTTACAGTGTGGATGACGCCCTTCGGATTGCTGACTCTTTAGGCTACCCGGTCGTCTTACGTCCGGCGTACACCATGGGCGGCGCAGGCGGCGGACTGGTCTATAATAAAGAAGAATTAAAAACTGTCTGCGCAAGAGGCCTGCAGGCCAGTCTGGTGGGACAAGTATTGGTGGAAGAGTCCGTCATGGGATGGGAAGAACTGGAGCTGGAGGTTGTCCGCGACAAAGACAACAATATGATCACCGTCTGCTTTATTGAAAATATTGACCCCATGGGCGTACACACCGGAGACTCTTTTTGTTCCGCTCCCATGCTGACTATCTCCGAAGAATGCCAGAAACGCTTACAGCAGCAGGCCTATAAGATCGTGGAATCCGTACAGGTAATCGGCGGCACCAATGTGCAATTTGCCCATGACCCGGTCTCCGACCGCATCGTAGTCATCGAAATCAACCCCCGTACGTCACGTTCCTCCGCGCTGGCTTCCAAGGCAACCGGCTTTCCGATCGCTCTGGTATCAGCCATGCTCGCCACCGGCCTGACTTTAAAAGACATTCCCTGCGGCAAATACGGCACGCTGGACAAATATGTGCCGGACGGCGACTATGTGGTCATTAAGTTCGCCCGCTGGGCTTTTGAAAAATTCAAAGGCGTAGAGGACAAGTTAGGCACCCAGATGCGCGCCGTGGGCGAGGTCATGAGTATCGGAAAGACTTATAAAGAAGCGTTCCAGAAAGCGATCCGAAGCCTGGAGACCGGGCGTTACGGATTAGGACACGCGAAAGATTTCGATACGCTTTCCAAAGAACAGCTTCTCCAAAAACTGATCACTCCTTCCAGCGAGCGCCATTTCCTTATGTATGAAGCGCTCAGGAAAGGCGCTACCGTAAAAGAACTTCATGAGATTACGCATGTAAAAGCCTGGTTTATTGAGCAGATGAAGGAATTAGTAGATGAGGAAGAAACGCTTCTTTTATCCAAAGGAAAACTTCCGTCGGACGAACTTCTTACTACGGCTAAAAAAGACGGTTTTTCAGACAAATATTTAAGCCAGCTTTTAGAAATACCAGAAGACGCCGTCCGCAATCGCCGCATCGAACTGGGCGTGGAAGAAGCCTGGGAAGGTATCCATGTAAGCGGCACCAAAGACAGCGCTTATTACTACTCGACCTACAACGCGCAGGACCGGAATCCGGTCAGCACAGATAAACCCAAGATCATGATTTTAGGCGGCGGCCCCAACCGGATCGGACAGGGAATCGAATTTGACTACTGCTGCGTCCACGCTGCCCTGGCGCTTAAAAAACTGGGCTTTGAGACGATTATCGTCAACTGTAACCCGGAAACTGTATCCACCGACTATGACACTTCCGATAAGCTGTATTTTGAACCGCTGACACTGGAAGATGTATTAAGTATTTATAAAAAAGAAAAACCCGCAGGCGTCATCGCCCAGTTCGGCGGCCAGACGCCTTTAAACCTGGCGGCAGACCTGGAAAAGAACGGCGTAAAGATCCTTGGAACTTCTCCTTCTGTCATTGACCTGGCAGAAGACAGAGACCAGTTCCGCGCCATGATGGATAAACTAGGCATCCCCATGCCCGAATCAGGCATGGCTACCACCGTGGAAGAAGCCATCGCCATTGCCGAGCGCATCGGCTATCCGGTCATGGTACGCCCCTCCTATGTGCTGGGCGGACGCGGTATGGAAGTGGTCTATGACGACCACAGCATGGCTGATTATATGCGGGCGGCTGTAGGCGTCACGCCCGACAGACCGATTCTCATTGACCGTTTTCTGAATCATGCGACAGAATGCGAAGCGGATGCCATCAGTGACGGCGCCCACGCCTTTGTACCTGCGGTCATGGAACATATTGAACTTGCGGGTGTACACTCCGGAGACTCTGCCTGCATCATCCCTTCGGTTCATATCTCTGATGAAAATGTGGAGACGATTAAAGAATACACAAGAAAGATCGCGGAAGAGATGTGTGTGAAAGGCCTTATGAATATGCAGTACGCCATTGAAAACGGCAAAGTCTATGTGCTGGAAGCCAATCCCCGCGCATCCAGAACCGTACCGCTGGTATCCAAAGTCTGCAACATCCGCATGGTGCCTCTGGCCACCGAGATTATCACCTCGGAACTGACAGGAAAGCCTTCGCCGGTGCCGCAGTTAAAAGAACAGCACATCCCCAATTATGGCGTTAAGGAAGCCGTCTTCCCCTTCAATATGTTCCAGGAAGTGGATCCGGTACTTGGGCCGGAAATGCGTTCCACAGGGGAAGTACTAGGGCTTTCTTCCTCCTACGGAGAGGCGTTCTACAAATCCCAGGAGGCTACCCAGTCCGGACTTCCTTTAGAAGGCACCGTACTGATCTCTGTCAATAAAAAGGACAAACCGGAAGTGGTGGAAGTAGCCAGAAGCTTTGCCGAAGACGGATTTAACATCCTTGCCACCGGTTCTACCTACGACCTGATCCATGCAGCCGGTATTCCTGCCCGCAAAGTCAAGAAGCTCTACGAAGGCAGGCCGAATATCCTGGATATGATTACCAACGGAGATATCCAGCTGATCATCAACTCACCGTCCGGCAAAGACAGCGTCCACGATGACAGCTATCTGCGCAAAGCGGCCATCAAGGCAAAAGTACCCTATATGACCACCCTGGCCGCAGCCAAAGCTACCGCCAGCGGTATCCATTATGTAAAAGAACATGGGAACAGCCCGCTGAAATCGCTGCAGACGCTGCATAGTGAGATTCATGATAAGTGAAATAAATTCTATCGTAAAACGAGGCTGTCGTTCCAGACAGCCTCATTTTATTGAGTAGAGAATTTTAAATTTTGATTAATTTCTGCTAAAAAAATAATTGCCGAATTTAATTGAAAAATTTTTCAGAATGTTGTATTATAATGACGGGGGTGATTATTGTGGATATAAACGCAGAAAACAAAAAATTTATTACAACCGCCGAACTTAAGGATATGGGCTATTCATACTACAAAATGGGGCAGCTTGAAAAAAATGGCCTGCTTCACCGGGTAAACCGTACCACCTATGAAAACCTGTCCTACAAAGGTGATGAAAATGACTTTTTCAGCGCAGAAGCCTATGTGCCAAACGGAGTCATCTGCCTTATGAGCGCGGCCAGATATTATGGTCTAACCAATTTCCTGCCCGATGCCGTAGATGTGGCAATTGACCGCAAGAAAAAAGTCAGTACACTTCCCGAATGGCCGGAACTCAGGATTTTCTACTTTAACCCTGCCCGAATGGATATAGGAGTTACCGAAGTAATTGAGGATGGCAACAAATTCCACATCTTCGATATCGAGAAAACAGTTGTGGATATCATTTACTTCAGAAACAAAATCGGTATTGAGGAGACATCGGAAGTGCTTAAGAACTACCTCAAACGAAAAGATCGACAAATTGACCGACTCTATACCTATGCCAGACGTCTTCGCTGTGAAAAGGTTACCAGAACATATCTGGAGGTACTTATATAATGAATGCGGATTCCGTAAAAGCAAGGCTGAAAAACTTTGCTGTCAGTTCAGGTCACACATTTCAGGAAGCTCTTGTATATTACGGACTTGAGAGAACTATCTACCGTATCTCTGTTTCTCCGTACGCGGAGCATTTTGTCCTGAAGGGGGGCATATTCCTGTACGCCATTTTTGAAAAAAACTACGAACGGGCAACCACAGATATAGATCTGCTTGCACGAAGGATATCTAATAGCGGTGAAGAAATGAAATCCATATTCAAGTGTATCTTTGCACAGGATATCAATGATGCTCTTTCATTTGATCTTGATTCTATCGCAGTCGAGGATATAACCGAGTTCAAAGAATATCATGGGCTTCATATATCAGCCATGGGATATCTTGATCGGACGAAAATTCCAGTAGGAATCGACATAGGCTTTGGAGATGTCATCTATCCTGGCGCTGTCAAAATGGATTTCCCCGTCATTCTTGATATGGAACCTCCGAAAGTAAATGTCTACTCTATTGAATCCTCTATTGCGGAAAAACTTGAGGCAATCATTCATAACGGCTACCTGAATAGCAGGTATAAGGATTTTTATGACATTTACATACTCTCCCAAAAATACTCCTACCGCTATGTGCATCTTAAGAACGCCGTTATAGAAACCTTTAGAAACAGAAAAACTCAAATAACTATGGACTCCACAGTCTTTAGCGACGAATTTCTTAATGATTCGATGCACCAGACGAGATGGTCTGCATTCTTGAAAAAAAGAGGGCGTTTATACAGGTATCATTGAGCAATGCAATGTACAGGATAAAAGTCTTTGTGCTTCCCCTGCTTGAAGAAAATGAGATACCATACATAAAATGGAATCCTGAAAATGGCCGTTGGGAATGAAATAACTTGCCCCCCGCAAAAAATTTGCCACCTCTTATATTTCTGTCCAGCCATCTTCTCTTTTTTCAAATTCCCGCCCGCATTCTGCATTGAAATAAGCCAGAACCGTCGGATCGATATTACACAGATCACTAAACGACACAATCGAAATATTCTCCGGGTCTGCTATGTATTCCTCCGGCTCGTCTCCCACAAGGAAACGCCACCCACTATCCAAAAAATCTTCCGCAGGCACTTCTTTGTACATATATCCGACCCTTTCTTCCTCCAGCGCTTTCTTTGTCACCAGACAAAGCGTATCTGGATCAAAAAGCTCCGCCCACTCTCTTTCTTTTGGCACATACCAGGCGTTTTGACCCCACGCGCCATCTTCGGAGAGCAGCTGGCGCATCAGCTTCATATTCAGGTGCAGGAAACCTTCCAGCTCTTTCATATCCGGGCAGCGCATAAAATATACGGCTCCGCACAGGCAACTTACGGCATACTCTTCCCAGGAATGATAGAACACCTGCGCCTGACACACCCACGGGTCCGTAATCTCCCAGAACTCTTTTTCAGTTAAAATCCCGCAGGCCGCCGCTTTCCTGCAAAGCCCGATCTTTTCATTGATATCCCAGGCATAAAACCCCTTTTCCTTCACGAGCGGATAAAAAGGCTTTGCCTGTTCCATCCCTTCTAAGAATATGTCCCTTGCCTCCGGATGCAGCTTCTGCGGGTCAAAAACAGGCGCGCCTGACCAGAAAGTCATAAAATATTCATATCGGTTCCCGTCAGAAAATTCCCTTACCAGCGCCTTTTCCAGCGATTCTCTGTCATGTATGCCATACATATCCGCGAGGTGCTTCCTTGTCTGCCCCGCCGCGTCCTCGTTGATACAGTAATACAGGCTCTCATATCCCATATGTCCTAAAATCCCCGGCGCTTTCCTGCAGGTCGAAATGCCGCTTAAAAGCAGTGTAAAAACCTCCCTGCTTATTTTCTGTCCGGCCTGTTTTAGTTCACGCCTTTTAAGTTCATTTTGAAACTGT
>CAJUMT010000125.1 GCA_910587495.1 uncultured Lachnospiraceae bacterium
AAATAATGGAAAAATAACATGATAGGAATTTCGGTAAAACTGTGGTATGCTATATACAGAAGGAAACTGAGGGAGGTGGAGTGTTATGGCTGGATTTTCGGATGTGCTGGGACATGAGCAGACGATCGCGCATATGAAGCATGCGATCAGCATGAATAAGGTATCCCACGCGTATATCATAAGCGGGGAAAAGGGCTCGGGTAAGAAGCTGCTGGCAGGGATCTTTGCCCAGACGCTGCAGTGTGAGAAGAAGGAGACAGAACCATGTATGGAATGCCTCTCCTGCAAACAGGCAGTGAATCTGAATCAGCCGGATATCATCCGTGTGACTCATGAAAAACCCAATACGATCAGTGTGGAGGATATCAGGAGGCAGGTAAACGGAGACATCATGATCCGGCCTTACAGCAGTCCTTATAAGATCTATATTATCGATGAGGCGGAAAAGCTGAGCGTGCAGGCGCAGAATGCCCTGCTGAAGACCATCGAGGAGCCGCCGGTCTATGGAGTGATTCTGCTTCTTACGACCAATGCGGGAATGCTCCTGCAGACCATAAAATCGAGGTGCGTGACGCTGGATCTGAAACCGGTGTCCGACATGCAGGTGAAAAGATATCTTATGGATGAGGTAAAGCTTCCGGAATACCGGGCGGATATCTGTACGGCTTTTGCGCAGGGCAATGTGGGAAAGGCAAAGAGGCTGGCTCTGTCGGGAGATTTCTCCGAGATGCTGGAGCATGCGCTGCATCTGGTCAAATATATCCAGGAGATGGAAGTGACGGATATGATCGCGGATCTGAAGAGGATCGATACATACAAGATGGAGATCAATGATTATCTTGATATCCTGATGGTGTGGTACCGGGATGTTCTGATGTTCAAGGCCACCCGGGATGCGGACAGCCTGATCTTTGCAAATGAACTTATCAGCATCCGTGAGAAAGTAAAGAAAAGCTCTTATGAGGGGCTGGAATGCGTGCTGAAAGCGCTGGACAAGGCCAAGATCCGGCTGAATGCCAATGTGAATTTTGATATGGCTCTGGAGCTTCTGCTCCTGACCATGAAGGAGAATTAGGATGATAAAAGTAATCGGTGTACGTTTTCGCCGGGCGGGGAAGATCTATTATTTTTCACCGGGAAAACTGGATATTCATATAAATGACCACGTCATCGTGGAGACTGCCAGTGGGGTGGAATACGGCCTTGTGGTCATCGGTCCCAGAGACGTGGAAGACGATAAAGTCGTACAGCCTCTGAAATCAGTGATTCGTCTGACGACGGCTCAGGATGATGCACAGGAGAACGGCAACCGGGAAAAGGAAAAAGAAGCATTTAAGATCTGCCTGGAGAAGATCCGCAAACACAGGCTGGAAATGAAGCTTATTGATGCAGAATATACGTTCGATAATAACAAGGTTCTGTTTTATTTTACGGCTGACGGACGGATCGATTTCCGGGAGCTGGTCAAGGATCTGGCATCGGTTTTCAAGACCCGTATTGAGCTGCGTCAGATCGGGGTGCGGGATGAGACGAAGATTCTGGGCGGGATCGGTATCTGCGGGAGGCCTTTGTGCTGCCATACTCATCAGTCTGAATTTCTTCCGGTATCCATTAAAATGGCAAAGGAACAGAATCTGTCTCTGAATCCCACGAAGATCTCCGGGGTATGCGGACGGCTGATGTGCTGTCTGAAGCATGAGGAAGAGACTTATGAGGAACTGAACAGCCGCCTGCCGGGAGTGGGAGACCATGTGACGGCCAGAGACGGCAGCAGGGGAGAGGTGAGCTCGGTCAATGTTCTCCGTCAGATGGTGAAGGTCATCGTGACTCTGGAAAATGAAGAGAAGGAGATCCGGGAATATAAGGTGGAAGAACTGAAGTTTCGTCCCCGCCGGAAAAAAGAGAAAAATAATAAGCGCCATTCGGAGGATCGGGAATTAAAGGCTCTGGAGGATCTGGAGCGCAGGGAAGGAAAGTCGAAGCTGAATGACAACTAAGACAGGGATGCTCTATCTGTGCGGGACGCCCATCGGCAATCTGGAAGATATGACCTTCCGGGCTGTCCGCATTCTTCAGGAGGCTGATCTGATTGCAGCGGAGGATACGAGGAACAGTATCCGGCTTCTGAACCATTTTGACATTCATGTGCCCATGACCAGCTATCATGAATATAATAAATATGAGAAGGGCCGGGTTCTGGTGAAAAAACTGCTGGAAGGGCAGAATATCGTACTCATCACAGATGCCGGAATGCCCGGAATCTCAGATCCGGGAGAAGAACTGGTCCGCATGTGCCGGGATGCCGGGATCGGGGTGACGGCCGTACCAGGGCCAAGCGCCTGTGTGACGGCGCTTGCTCTGTCCGGACGTTCCACCAGAAGATTTGCTTTTGAAGGTTTTCTTCCTGCAGATAAAAAAGAGCGCAGGGAAGCCCTGTCAGAGCTTCAGGAAGAGACCAGGACAGTCATCCTCTATGAAGCGCCCCATCGACTGAAAAAGACACTGTCAGAGCTTCTGGAGGCTCTGGGAGACCGAAAGCTTTCAATGTGCAGGGAACTGACAAAGCGGCATGAGGAGATATGGGAGGGGATGCTGTCAGAGGCGTGTACGTACTGTGAGAGCCGGGAGCCGAAAGGAGAATATGTTCTTGTGCTGGAGGGGAGATCCCGCCGGGAGATGGTGAAGGAGCGGCAGCAGGATTTTCTGGAAATGCCGGTAAGCGAACATGTAAGATTTTATGAAGATCAGGGGATGGACCGTAAGGCAGCCATGAAACAGGCAGCGAAGGACCGGGGTGTGGCGAAAAGGGAGGTCTATCAGGCTCTGCTTTTGGAGGAGTGACAGAATGGAAGCAGTCTTAAAAGAGGGAGAGCGTCTGGATGAGCTTCAGAGGAACGGCTACAGAATCATTCAGGATCCGGAGCGGTTCTGTTTTGGGATGGACGCGGTTCTGCTGGCCGGATTTACCAGAGTCAGACAGGGGGAACGGGTGCTGGATCTTGGCACCGGTACAGGGATTATTCCGATCCTTCTGGAGGCAAAGACGAAAGGAGAAATTTTCACCGGTCTGGAGATTCAGCCGGAGAGTGCGGACATGGCAAGACGGAGTGTGGAACTCAATGGCCTGGAGGAAAGGGTCCGTATTGTGACAGGTGACATCAGAGAAGCGGACCGCCTTTTCGGAGGCGGTTCTCATCATGTGGTGACCTGTAACCCGCCGTATATGACAGATCACCACGGCCTGAAAAATCCGGCACAGCCCAAAGCCATTGCCCGGCATGAGATCCTGTGTACGCTTCAGGATGTGATATATCAGGCCTCCAGAGTGCTCATGCCCGGAGGCCGTTTTTATCTGGTGCACCGGCCGTTCCGTCTGGCGGAGATCATCACATGCCTGTGTGCTCATGGACTGGAGCCGAAGCGGATGCGGTTCGTTCATCCTTACGCGGACCGGGAACCCAATATGGTGCTGATCGAGGCGCTGAAAGGAGGGAAGCCCCGGGTGACAGTGGAAAAGCCGCTGATCATTTTCAAAGAGCCGGGGAAATATATGGATGAAATCTGTGAGGTCTATGGATACTGAAAAAGGAAGTCAAAAGACGGCAGAGCAGAAAAATAATTTTGCAGAAGGCAGTGTGGCGGGAAATATCATGAGTATGGCCGTCCCCATGACTGTGGCGCAGATTCTGAACCTTCTGTATAATGTGGTGGACCGGATCTATATCGGGCATATTCCGGGTGCGGATTCCCTGGCGCTGACCGGCGTGGGGCTGACTTTTCCCATCGTCAGCATGATCTCGGCATTTGCGGGCCTGTTCGGTATGGGAGGAGCGCCGCTCTGTTCCATCTTCAGAGGAAAGGGGGACCTGAAGCAGGCGGGAAGGGTCATGCAGAATGCGTTCTGGATGCTGGTGGGGACCGGGCTTCTGATTACGGTTATCGGCTATGCGGTGGAGCGTTCGCTTCTGTACGCCCTTGGGGGCAGCGATGCCACATATGTCTATGCCGGCGCCTATCTGAAGATCTATCTGGCAGGCAGCCTGTTCGTCATGATCGGTCTGGGAATGAATCCTTTTATCAATGCGCAGGGATTCGGCCGGATGGGGATGGTGACAGTGGCTCTGGGGGCAGTCATCAATATCGTGCTGGATCCTCTTTTTATCTTTCAGTTACATATGGGAGTCCGGGGAGCAGCATTGGCGACTGTTATCGCTCAGTTCTGTTCCGCTGTGTGGGTGCTTCTTTTCCTGACAGGGAAAAGGCCCATGCTTCGGCTTATACTGAGGCCTGAAAAACCGGACTGGAAACTGACGGGACAGATCGTAGCGCTGGGCACTTCCAATTTTGTCATGAATTTTACCAACAGTGTGGTGCAGGTGGTGTGCAACAGACAGCTGCAGTCTTACGGCGGCGATCTGTATGTGGGTGTCATGACAGTGCTGAACTCTGTCCGGGAGGTACTGACTATGGTGGTCATCGGCATGGCAAACGGTGCGCAGCCGGTCATCAGCTTTAATTACGGAGCCGGGAAGAAGGACAGAGTCAGGCAGGGAATCAGGTTCATGACGGTCGTCAGTATTGTGTACACGTGTGCAGCATGGGCAGTGACGCTGACAATTCCGGAGCTTTTGATTAAAATGTTTAATTCGGAGGCAGAGCTTCTGGATGCAGGAGTTCCCGCCATGCATATCTATTTCTTCGGGTTTTGCTTTATGGCGCTGCAGTTCTCGGGACAGAGTACGTTCCAGGCGCTGGGACAGGCGAAATATGCGATTACATTTTCCCTGTTCCGGAAGATTGTGATTGTGGTACCGCTCACTCTTCTGCTTCCGCTGATTCCCGGTGTGGGACTTCACGGCGTCTTTCTGGCAGAGCCGATATCCAATCTTATTGGCGGGTGCGCCTGCTTTTTCACCATGCTGGCGGTGATCTGGAGGGGAAAATTAAGTGAGGGCAGCCGTACGGAACAGCGGTCAGAAGGAGAAATTTGAAAATGAAAATTATTGCGCATATTCATACAGATTTTCCCGACAAGTTCGGAATCCCCAGACAAAGCGGACTGGTGAAGGAGTTAAAAGGGGAGATTATTTTTGAACCGGAATATCGGAATCCGGAGGCGGTGCGGGGGCTCGAGCGCTTTTCTCATATCTGGCTGCTGTGGCAGTTTTCAGAAAACAGAAAGGAGTACTGGTCGGCGACTGTAAAACCTCCCCGGCTGGGCGGAAAAAAGCGGGTGGGAGTCTTTGCCAGCCGGTCGCCCTATCGTCCCAACGGAATCGGACTGTCCTGTGTCCGTCTGGAGAGCATACGCACAGATGAGAAGCAGGGAACTGTACTGTGTGTATCAGGAGCGGATCTGATGGATGGAACGCCTGTCTACGATATCAAGCCTTATATTCCCATGTCGGACTGCCGGCCCGAGGCGACGGAGGGCTATACAGAGGAGACGCGGCTGCACAGGCTGAAGGTGGATTTTCCAGATGAGCTGCTTGGAATCTATCCGGAGGAGAAGAGATCCGCTATACTTGGCGTGCTGGCGGAGGATCCAAGACCGGCATATGTGCAGGATGAAGAGCGGGTGTATGGACTCCGGTTTGCCGGATATGATGTAAAGTTCCGGGTTGTGGAGGATGTAGTGCGGGTGTGCGGGGTGGAGAGACTTTTACAAAAAGGAGGAAGAAGTATGTTAGTTAGCAAAAAAGACATAGTAGGGATAACAAAAGACAGAAAAAACAGCGGGGAGATCGATATAAAAGGAGGTCAAAACGTTGTTCGCGTAATAAGAGAATTTGCAAAATATGGTTTGATTACTTTTTCAAAAGATTTGTATTTTAAGAGCACATATTATACAATACATTTTTTTAAGCCTGTTGAGACACTGCGGAATCTTTACAATCTTGGAAATGAAGTATTGATCGTATGTAGTACGGACAGTATGCGTGATTTCAAGAGCAGGACAAAGGATTTTCTTGATTATTTACTGATAACGAGCCAAGAATATAAAAACAGACTGGATAAGATCACCTGTTTTCTGGTGGATGAAAATGAAGATATCATCTCCATCGTTAAAGATGATCGTATGGAGAATCCGGATACTCGTTTGATCGTTCCATTTTGTTACGATGAGCTGAAAAACGGACTGGATGAGGATCATTTAAAAAACAGAATGAGAGATTTTCTGTACGAAAGAGATTTGTTTGGTATCGCATCTCCGTTGAACAGTGAATCTTTGTTTTTTGGAAAAGACAGAACAAACATAATATCTGAATTATATGGAAAATATAAACAGGGCGAACAGGGAGGATTGTTTGGATTAAGGCGTATTGGAAAGACATCTGTGCTCAATCTGCTTCGGCTTCGGATCCAGAGAGAAAATGGTGTTGCTGTATATTTTGACTGTTCTCAATATCATCGATACAGATGGAATGAACTGCTGAAGCAAATTAATGACAGGATTATTTCTCAATATAAATTGTCAATTAATATTGAGGATGAAGGTAGATACGAAGAAAAACATGCCATGAAAAGTTTTGAGATCGATATAAAGAAAATATATGAGATTCTGGAAAATAAACGTATCTTGTTAATTTTTGATGAAATAGAAAGCATCAGTTATACGACTTCGCCGTCAGAACATTGGAAAAAGGAAAATGATTCTTTATTTTTCTGGCAGGCGTTAAGGGCAATCATTCAGACTGATAATTCATTTTTTTCTTTTTTGATTGCAGGAGTAAATCCTAAAATGGTTGAGATCGGAAGGATTAACGAATATGATAATCCTATTTTTGGAATATTCCGGCCGATATATATGGAATTGTTTGATTTTGATGATGTGAAGACCATGATTGGAGATATTGGTGCTCATTTAGGAGTTAGGTTTGAAGAGCAGGTAGTATCCAAATTACTGGAAGATTATGGAGGTCATCCATTTTTAACCCGGCAGGTTTGCAGTAAAATGAATCGTGAATTGATGTTAAACAGAGTAGAACGGCCGGCAATGATTTCAAGATATGCGTATTTGAAAAAATCAGATGAATATAAACTGGAAATGGTCGGAGTTATCGAGCAGATTCTTGGCGTACTTAAAATGTATTATCCTGAGGAATTTGAACTTTTGAAAAAACTGGCTTTGGATGGAAGAAAATCATTTGCAAAGGAGTTATCCCATGGAGAAAAAGAAATACAGCATTTGCGGGGATACTGTTTGATTGAAAAAGATGATGGAGAATACTTTATACGTATCAAATCTATAGAAGAATATTTGAATGCGAAATTTGAATATGAAAAAGATATAACAGATCAAAGCGAAAAACGCACGCGTTTGAACAGAAGAAGAGAGAAGCTGGAAAATAGGCTCAGAGAGATCATATTCTTTAATATGCAATTAAAATACGGAAAGAAAGCAAAAGAAAAACTGGTTCTGCATTTAAAAGGGACAACAACTGACAAGACACAGGAAGGAAAAATTGCAGAAGCCAGTTTAAAGAAGGCCATGGAAGAATTATATTTCTCCCAATTGAAGGCGCTTATATTAAAAGACTGGAAAGATTATCAGAATTTATTTAATGACAGGGTGAGATTTGAACAGTTTTTTGACCTTGTCAATCAATCCAGAGGCGCGGGGGATCATGGCAGATCATTGTCAGATGAGGATGAAGCTTTATATAATATCGCATTCAGGTTTTTTGATGGTTGTCTGGCAGATTATTGAATGGGCCGTTTTGTAATATGAAACTATCAGATTGTATGAATGGAATTCGGATAAGTGCCATAAGATAGAAGGACTGAAAATAACGGGAGTATCTATATGAACTATCTGTGGGCAGGTATGATGCTGGTGGCGATTGTATACGGCGCCATCCACGGGACGATTCCCGAGGTGACCCAGGCGGCGCTGGATTCTTCCAAGGAGGCGGTGACCCTCTGTGTTACCATGCTGGGGATCCTTTCCTTCTGGATGGGACTGATGCAGATCGCCAGCGCCTCCGGACTGATCGGTCGGCTGACCAGAGGAATCCAGCCGATTCTTCGGTGGCTGTTTCCCCGGATTCCCAAAGGACATCCGGCACTGGAGCAGATTGCGGTGAATTGTATTGCGAATGTGCTGGGCCTCGGCTGGGCGGCGACACCGGCGGGGCTGAAGGCCATGGAGGAGCTTAAAAATCTGGAAGAGGAGCGGCGGGCAGCAGGCGGAACTTTTCCGGGACGGCAGACAGGAGCAGCAGCCGGGGAAAGAAGCAGGCGTCCGGGAATGCAGAATGCAGGAGGACGCCGTTATCCTGCAGTGCCGAAGGGCGTGGCCAGCGATGAGATGTGTGTATTTCTGATCCTGAATATTTCCTCGCTGCAGCTCATTCCCATGAATGTGGTGGCGTACCGGAGTCAGTATGGAAGTGTGAATCCGACGGCGATCGTGGGGCCTGCGATCCTGGCGACGGCGGTGAGTACGCTGGCGGGGGTTATTTTTTGCAAAGTGATGGATGGGAAGCGGAGGACGTGAGTTCTTCGCTTTTATATGCTATAAAAGCCAGAGGATGGACTTTGTCTAAAAAAAATAAAAGATTGTTGAGAAGCAAAGTTTTTTGGGATATACTAAAAAAGAAATGGATATTAGAATTTAAGAAATATATGAGGTATATGAGGATGAAAGAAAATATAAAGAATATTGCGTCTGAAGTAAATGAAGAACTGATAAAACTATTTGGTGGGAAAATTGAACGTATCATTTTATATGGCTCATATGCCCGTGGGGATTTTAATTTAGAGTCAGATGTTGACATTATGATCTTGTTAAACTGCGAACAAAAAGAAATAACGGAAAGACGAAAAGAGATCAGCAGAATTGCAAGTCGGATTGGTTTGAAAAATGATATTATGGTTTCGCTTCTTGCCCGTAACTATACTGATTATAAAAATCAAATGAAGTATCAGCCATTTTATCAAAACATTGAGAAGGAAGGCATGAACATTTATGGATAAAGCAAGGGCGGACCTGGCCAAATATCGTTTAGGGACAGCGAAACAATGTATTATATCGGCAAAAGCATTGATAGAAATATCAGATTACAAAGGTGCGGCAAATCGTTCTTATTATGCTGTTTTTCATTGTATGCGAAGTGTATTGGCATTATCCTCTATAGATTTTTCAAAGCATTCTGCGGTGGGAGCTTATTTTCGAAAAGAATATATAAAGACGGGAATATTTGATGTATCAATGTCAGATATTATATCAGAAGCCTTTGATATTCGCAGCGACAGCGATTATAATGACTATTTTGTGATTTCGAAAAAAGAGGTTGAAGAACAGGTGATAAATGCGCAGTATTTTTATGACAGAGTTGAGGAATATGTTACGGCACAAATTAAACATATATAAAATTGAAAAAAGTGTCATTTACTAAAAATATAGTTTTTCAGTGTGTAACAGCCAATGAGACAGAGCCACCTCTGCATGGATGAAAGAGAAGTATTCAAATTGTGTAATCTGAGTAAAGATGTAGAGGAAAATGGAATTAAAAAAAGGGATTCTAATCTCTCTGCAGAATTTAATGGAGAGCGAAGGATGGTCTTTGAAGAGGACGATGGAAGCATTTGGAATTCCGGAGTCTGAGAAACTGCAGTATGCGTACAAGTTGAAAATATAAGATGATCTGTAAAGAGTTTTAGACCGCAAAATATTACATAATTACACAAAACAGAATATAATTCGCAAAAGTATAAACAAAATATAAAAAATATTTAGTCCGTGCTTGACACAAGCGAATATTTTAGGCCTCGGCTGGGCGGCGACGTCGGCGGGGTTAAAGGCAATGGAGGAGTTTAAGAACCTCGAGGAGGAACGGCGGGCAGCAGGAGGGATAACAGGAGGCCGCTATTATCCGGCGGTGCCGAAGAGCGTGGCCAGAGATGAGATGTGCGTGTTTTTGATTTTAAATATTTCCTCATTGCAGTTGATCCCGATGAACGTGGTGGCGTACCGGAGTCAGTATGGGAGCGTGAATCCGACAGCGATTGTAGGGCCTGCGATCCTGGCGACGGCGGTGAGTACGCTGGCAGGGGTTATTTTTTGCAAAGTGATGGATGGGAAGCGGAGAGTTTAAATTGGGCTCTTCGCTGTTGTTTTTTAAATTAAAGTATGAAAAGGGATATAAATATGATATATTAGTGATAGAGTGAAAGAAAATGGAAATAATTTATTATGTAAACAGAAACAGGTGATCAAGATACAGAAAATATTTACCTGGATTCTTTTATCAGAACCTTTTTCTCCTATGCACCTGCTACGGAACGGACAGT
>CAJUMT010000126.1 GCA_910587495.1 uncultured Lachnospiraceae bacterium
GAAAACGGTAGATGCTCTGTTTTACATCCCCCACCATGAAGCGGTTGCTCTTCCCTTGACGGTTTCTGCTAATACTGTCTAATATAGCCTCCTGCACCCGGTTAGAATCCTGATACTCATCCACCATAATCTCTTCGAAATAATCCGCGAAAAGATCCGCCACCTCTGTAGCTGCAAGTTCACCGTTTTCGTCTTCCTTTGTCAAAATTTGAAGCGCCAGGTGCTCCTGGTCAGAAAAATCCAGAATGTTTTTCTTACGCTTCTTTTCCTCCAACCGCCCCATGAATGTAAGCGTCAGCCCCACATAGGTCTCCACATTTTCTTTTGTCCTGCGCATATGCTCCATTACCAATTCGCCGGGAATCTGAAAATACTGTTTAACAAGGGATTTTAAAGCGTCTTTCACATGGTCGCGTATGCCTTTAATCTGTTCACACAATTCCTCATCCGCATCCGCCATGCTTTTGGCTCGTTTGCTGGGCAGCCGTTTCCAGGCGAGCGACAGCACTTGCTCTTCAAATGCCTCTATATCGGAACTGTCCGCCAGGGTGCGAATTTGTAATTCATCTGCCTGAAGTGCCTCATCATAGGCCGAAGGACCGAAGGGAGACGAAGCAATCCGCCTGGCAGCGCGTATCTGTCTGAGACAGTCATTTGCAACCGTCCGAAGTTCCCAAAGAAGAAGATCCGCGCCGGGAAAATCACTCCAGGAAGCGCCTTCTTTTAAATCATACATGGCAGCGCATCCTTTCAGCCACGCCGCCGGCTGCGGACTTGCCACCGCATATTCATACAGTGTAAGAATCATTTCCGCCAGTCCGCTCCCTCTGTTGCCGCTTCCGTAGCTCTCCGCAAAGCGAATAAAAGAAGGAAGGTTTTCCTCAAACGCCTCTTCTAAAATCTCCTCCGCCGTATCCTGTTTTAAAAGCCGCATCTCCCCTTCGTCCGCAATACGAAAGTTTGGATTTAAATCTATGGTATGGAAATAATTTCGGATCACATACAGGCAAAACCCATGTATTGTGGTAATCTGCGCCCGGGAAACCAGCGCCTCCTGTTTTTTCAGCCATTCATTATCCGGTTCCTTTATAAGGCGTTCCCCCAGTGCTTTTCCTATCCTTTCTTTCATCTCCCCCGCCGCGGCTTTTGTAAAAGTCGTGACCAGAAGCCGATCCACATCCACAGGACGCCCTGGGTCCGTGATCAGGGAAAGAATCCGCTCTACCAGCACTGCCGTCTTGCCGGAACCGGCAGCAGCGGACACAAGCAGATTATGATCTCTTGTTTCGATCACCTTTTTCTGATCCTCTGTCCATGACACGCTCATGTCTCATCCTCCTTAAGCTTCTTCCAGATTTGCTCACTGTCCATAGGGGAAAGCCTTCGTTTGTCACAGCCCTCAATCTTCCTGTCAAAACCGCATACGCTGTGATAAGGGCAATACATGCAGGCGTCCTCCCCCCCAAGCTCATAGGGCATAAGTTGGATATCTCCTTTTAAAATACGTTCCCCGTATTCCACAATTTTTTTCTGCACATGCCTGGACAGGCGGCGCAGTTGTTCTTCTCCTGCAACGGAAGAAGCCGCCGTATAACCGCCGTCCGCCTTTAACCGCACCGGAAGAATATCTGATCCTGCTTCCAGCTCCTGATCCATCTTTTTCAAGACGTCCAGATCCCCATTCGCCAGACCGTTCCACTTAAGTTCTTTTAACATTCTCTGATCCGTATCTTCCTCTTCCTCATAGTCTAGGAGCGGATCTTCTATATGGTAATAAAACATTCCTGCCGGATGTACTTCTCCTGTCTGCTTTCTGCTCTCTATCTCCATGGCCGCGTTTAAGTAGACGGCCAGCTGAAGCTGCAGCCCATAGTAGACACTGGTCAGATCAAACCGGCTGTTGCCGCTCTTATAATCAATCACCCGCACATAGACTTTCCCGTCTTCTCTGCACACATCGATCCTGTCAACTCTTCCCTGCAGACGCATCCTTTCTTCTTCACCCAAAAGCATGGTCACGCTTTCAAGCTGTTCTAAATTCCTGAAAGAAACTTCCGTCTCTTCCGGAATAAACGCGCCCTTCTGGATCTGCTTCAAGACAGCCCAGGCCGTCCGTCTGCCGATCCGGCGCACCCGGTCCAACACATACCTGTCTGAAGCCCGGTCCAAAAAGATCCGATCCGCATAATCTTCCATGGCCTGGTTCAGCGCCTCCTCCATCCACAAATCCCGCTTCTCATCGGGCACATGGAACCATCCGTATTCGCTCTTTTCCACCCGATCTGAAAAATACTTTAAAGCTCCATGGAACACATTTCCCATATCCACCGCTTCCAGTCCATAAGTATCCCGTTCTGCAAGCCGCAAACCATACTGAAGAAAATGCGCATAAGAACAGGCGGCAAAGCGTTCCAGCCTTGTGACGCTACCCTCAAGAAGCGTTCCGTAGAGAACACGGGCAACCGCTTTACTGATATGATCCTCCCGATTGGAAAAACAAACGGCATCCATCAAACGGCAAAGTTTCTCCTGCCATTCTTTTTGCCGCCCGTACCACCCAATGAGCGCCAGTTTTTCCTTCCCAGCCCGCTGCATCCGGGCGTCTTTCATGGCTTCTGTCAATTCTGTCACGCTGCCCTGGGGCGTAGCAAGGTGTTCCAGATATTCTGTTTCCCGCCCATCGTCTATCTGCACCCTTGGAAACAACTGCTGAATCTGACCGATCAGCCAGGAGGGCCTGCATGCATTTCCGTCCGCATCCGTCCGGCTGAACGTAAGATACAGTCTTTTGGACGGTTTTGTCAGATTCAGATAAATATAAAATTTCTGGATGCAGGCCTCCTGCCTGGACGTAGGCGCCAGCTCCACCTGCTGCTCTAATAAGATCTCCCGCTCCATCTCCGAAAGAATACCGCCTTTGATCTTATTCCTTGGCACGTTTCCTTCATTGACCCCCACAAAAAAAAGTACCTTGATATCTTTTAAACGGCTTCTTTCCATATCGCCCACGACTACCTGATCCGTTCCCGCCGGGATCAACCCTACCTGCATCTCCGAAAGACCCGCGTCCAGAAGTTCCATATATTCTGAAAGATCCATCTTACAGTCTCCTAAAAGCATGACCAGTTTATCAAACAGTTCCATGACCATACCATAGATCTGCGCATATTCCCTGGCACGGATATGATCCCCTTCCCCGGCAAAAGCATCTTCATAACTTTTTAACCGCTCCTGGACTTTTAATTTTGTAAGGTACTCATATACGGCTTCTGTCATCCCACGAGTATCGGAACCTTTTTTCCTTAAAATTTTCCTTAGATCCAAAAGGCCTTCCAGCGCTTTTACTCTCAGTTCGTTCAGAGACGCAAGTTCCTCTTCTTCCATCCCTCGCAAAGGCCTTTTCCACTCTCTGTTCCATCCGGAAAATCCCCGGATTCCGCGAGCTATCACATAATTTTCCAGACGGTCTGTCTCTTCTCTGGATACAAACGCCACGCCGCTTCTCAAAAGCCGAAACATAGCCTCATATGTAAAATCTTCCGAAACCGCCGACAGAAGGGCGCGCAAAAATTCCACAAAAGGATTTTGCAGCACGTCCTTTTTGCGGTCAATAAACCCAGGAATTTTATATTTTATAAAAATATGTTCCAACAGCGTTCCATAAACTTCAAGATCCCCGGTCACCACCGCCATATCCCGATACCGAAGATCTGTATCCCGGACAAGCTTTTGTATCTGCCGCCCTACCATCTCCGCTTCCGTCGTCGGCGTCTGAGCCGCATACAGACAGATCTGATCAGTATCCTCTTCCCAGCGCTTTTTTCCATGGCGAAATATATGACTCTCCAGAAAATGAAGGGCGGGCGCATGGCAAAAACGCCTGCTGCCCGCGTCTTTCAGCAGGACAGGTCTGTGTACTTTAACCTTTGTATCCTCCGCCAAAGAAACAAGACCGGCAATCGTCTTTTTCGTCAGATAAAAAAGCTGATACTCCGCATCTTTGGAAAAAGGGTTCTCTTCACCGTCCAGCGTCAGCGTCACATACACATCCTCCGCCAGAGTAAAGAGTCTTTTTAAAAGGTTCATCTGCACCGGCGTAAATCCGGTATATCCGTCCAGCACAATGACGCTGCCCTTCACTGACGGAGAAGCTTCCACGGTCTTTTCCAACGCCTCTAAAAGCTCCTCTGCTGTCAGATAAGTATCCGCCAGATAAGCCCGGAATCCTTCATAAAGAACCTTTATATCCTTCAGTTTATAGTAAAGCTGCGGATTTTTTTTATTCTGTTCTATAATCTTTGTCAACTGTTCCGGATCAATCCGATACTGAGTAAACTCTGAGATCAGAGATTTTACTTCCGAAATGTAACCAAGTTTTTTAAGGTTTCCCCCAAGAAGCGTCAGCTCATCCTTTTTTTCTTCCGCAAGCCTGCGAATAATCAGGTTCTTTCCGGTATCCTCCAGTATTTTCCTGTGTTCTCCCCCCACCTCGTTAAACACCCGATGCGCCAAGCGTTCAAAACTTAACACATCAATATTCATAATCCCATGGCGGGGATGCATCCGGACCAGATCCTTCTGTGTCTGCATGGTAAACTGCTCCGGCACAATCACAAGGAACTGCTTCTTTGGATCCTTCATAGATTCATGAATGACTTTTTCAAATACATAGTGAGACTTTCCCGTCCCGGAATTTCCTAAAATCAACTGTAACGCCATAATCTTTTTGCTCCTGTCTGCATAGTAGCCTAAATAATAAAAAAACCGAATCTGTCCCGGAAGCTTTTCTCCCGGAACAATTCAGTCTTTTTGGTCCCTGTAACTTTTATGCAGCATACACTGTATCCGCAGACTCGCTGACCAGGCAGGCAATAGCTGCCAGAACCTGGGAACAGACCCTTGTAATATATTCGCAGTCTTCTTCCACCGTGCTGTTGCTCTCCATATACACTTTGTGATTTGCCTGGATATACGCAAGAATATCTTCTACAGAAGCGAGCTTTTTTGTTTCTTCCGAGTGGAATACGGCATTCCCCTCACGGATATACGCCCTTAAGCCCTGTTTTAAATACTCCTCATATTTACAATGCTCTTTTAACCCGCCCGGGTAATGGCTGTTATGAGGAAAAGTAAAGTAATCCGCAATGTAATGCAGCACCTGCCCAAGATCGATCATATAACGCATGGAATCCGTATAGGGTTCCTGCACCTGTGCCAGACGACGAATCTTTTTTTCCACCAGCCTGAATGTCTCATTATACTCATGGCGCATAGTCAGAAAGGAGGGCCGACAGTCCGGAAGCAGACTTCCCACATAAAAAGCCTTTCGCCTGTGGTATAAAATATCATTATTCAGCCCTCTCACCAAAAACCGCGCCAGTGAAATATGTGACTTTTTTCTCATTTACTATCCTCCACTTCGCATATCTATTCTATGCCGAACTATGGGATATTGTATCACACTTTTTTTCAGGCTGCATTAATTTTTTTCTATTTAACAATAATTCTCAGCAATGCTCCAGCACAACCCCATGGGCGATTCCCGGAATGGACTGCCCCTCGTTAAAGCTGACTTTTGACAATAAAGCACCTGTAGGAACCAAAAGCACCCGCTTCCACTCGCCGGTTTTCAGTTTCGGCAGGATATAGGCTGCCAACGTAACCGCGGCACAGCCACAGCCGGAACCTCCCGCATGGGTGTCCTGGGTTTCGGCATCAAAGATCAAGATACCGCAGTCGTCATGGATATTTTTTAAATCAACGCCTTTTTCCAACATCAGGTCTTTTAATATTTTCTGACCTATACTTCCCAGATCCCCCGTAATAATCCTGTCATAATCGCCCGGCGTTCTTCCATAATCCGTCAAGTGTTGGTAAATGGTATCTGCGGCCGCAGGCGCCATTGCCGCGCCCATATGCATGGAGTCCTTTACGCCGTAATCCACGACTTTTCCTGTGGTGATACCGGCAATACATACAGAGGCCCCTTTTGCGGCGGGAGATTCTGCGGCGGAAAGTACAAAGGCTCCCGCGCCGGTGACGGTCCAGGTAGTTGACAAGGGCCTTTGCCCGGCATATTCCAGGGGAAATCGAAACTCCTTTTCCGCGCTGGCAAAATGACTGGAAGTCAATGCCATCGCACAGTCCGCATACCCGGCATTTACCGCCATGGAAGCGAGGCTTAAACTCTCTCCGCAGGTGGAACAAGCTCCATAGAGGCCGAACAAAGGAATCTGCAGTTCCATAATTCCGTAGGAAGTGGCAATCCCCTGAGCCAGCAGATCCCCCGCGAACAGATAACGGATCTGTTCCTCATTCATACCTGTCTTTTCCATGGCCTTCTGGGCGGTCTGAAGCTGCAGTTCGCTTTCCGCCTCTTCCCAGGTATCCTTTCCGAATTTAGGATCTGCCTCCACCTGGTCAAACAACGCACCCAAAGGGCCTTCTCCTTCTTTACTTCCCACGATAGAAGCCTCTCCGATGATTCTGGGCGGATTTTTATAAGCAAGGCTGGCACGTCCTTTTATTTGTGTCATAGTCATATTGTCAAAACTCCTTTCCGTTTCTTTATTGGATGGCTTTTTACATAGTTTTTGTGCGGACGATAAAAAATATTCTCCGAATAAAATCCTTGCGCCAGGAAAGTATAAAAGAAAAAAGGAGTCTTGTTTTATGAATGCAAACGAAGAACAAAAGCAGCAATACAACGATTATGTAAAAGAAGTTACTCCCACCCACAATCTGCCTTTAGAAATGTCCAAAGCCTTCCTCACAGGCGGCGTTATCTGCCTTCTTGGACAGTTCATCGTAAATACGGTTATGCAGATGGGCATCGACCAGGATACCGCAGGCACATGGTGTTCCGTCCTTTTAGTTCTTATAAGTATCCTCCTGACAGGGCTTAATATCTATCCCGCCATAGCCAAATGGGGCGGCGCCGGCGCGTTGGTGCCTATCACCGGCTTTGCCAACGGCGTAGCCGCGCCTGCCATTGAATATAAAAAAGAAGGCCAGGTCTTCGGCATCGGAAGCAAAATTTTCACGATTGCGGGGCCGGTGATTTTGTATGGGATATTTACCAGCTGGGTGCTGGGGGTGGGATATTGGATTGGAGGAGTGATAGGGATTATTTAAAGGCAGATAAAAAATGAAATTAATATGGTAGTTAATTTTATGAGCAGGATGATGGATAAAAAAATTCATTGGCCTGCTTTTTTCTGTTTTAGGATATAGAAGGATCGTCAATACAGCGTTTGCTTTTGTGCTTCGTGTAATAGATAAATGAATTTAGGAAGTTTTAGATAACATTTAAACAGGCAGTATAAATATACTACCAACGGAGAAAGTTTATATAAGTGGAAAAATTACAGAGAAAATTTCATATGGATTTATGAAACTGAAAAGTATAATATAGTAGTAATAGATAGTCAAAAAATGGAATCAGTGAAATTGATGTTCGGCTTATGCCTTGATGGAATGAGCTTGGGCAGATTAAAAACGTTATAGAATCTCAAAGGATTGAACATCCAGCCAAATATAAGAAAGATAAGATAATAGGGTGGTCTTTGGCAGAAATAAGAAAGATTTTGCCTGATCCAAGAAAAGAAATGGGAGATATAGAGGTTTTATGCTGTAAGGATTCAACAAGGGAAATTGTCATAAAGTACTTGAAGTATGTAAGTGTGTATTGTGCAGGAAATATAGAGATAATATTAAACACATAGAGGTAGAATGAGAAAATATTACTGATATCAAAGTGCTAATTGTAAAGGCGGAATATTATGTGTATAATACGGCTAGAACATACTTAAGTATACATTTTGCATAAAGACCAGATGTTATTCAGACAAAAAGATAGGGGAATCATGAAATACGCTATTGATAGATATGAGATGGGGTTAGAGAAAGAGGTTAGTGCAGATATCTTTTATAATAAGGATATTCCCCGGAAAAAGGACAGGTTTTTTTGTCCTGAATGCGGGGAACCTGTATTTTGGTGTTCAAAAGGGGGTTTGCAGCCGAACAAATTTTCACATTATAACAAGACGGAACAGACCCCAGAATGTGATAAACGAGTGGATGGGTGCTCAGAATTGAATTTGTATGAGCGTGTTGGATTGCCTGTTTATCTGGCTATCAGAGCTGTTAACCAGTTTTCTTTGATGATAGGATTTCCTGCGGCTGGTGAGCAGTTACTTGCCATGGCTGCATCACGCGATATCAAGGTTTGTATTACAGGGGCAGAGCATTATAGAAAAATTTCTGTGAATGCAGTCAATTTTCTGGAAGATGATGTTACTTTGGTGCCGATTAATTTCATCCCATATCCGGGAAAAAATTTTGGAGTGACATTTGAATCAGAAGAAGCATTGGAACTTCGCAAAAAGTGGTCTGATTATGCGGATGGATTTGGCTACGGAGGGGCAATTTTTACATATGGGGAAACTGGAGGAAAAAAGATCAGGAAAGGCGGTAACATTTCATCTGATAAACAATATTATGTGATTGCCAGAGAATTTGCTCCACCCCAGGAGATTTTTTCACAAAAGCTTGGAACAATTATATTGAGTGAGAAGGTTTACAATGTATATTTAATTACGATTAATGTTCCGATAGAAAACGCAAATAGATACCAATATGTAAAAAATTATCTGCAAATACAGTTTGGTGTATGGCTACTGCAGACATCTCCGGAACTGATTCCGCTGTGGCCGCCCACGACAGAACAGGGGGCTATGATACCTGCCAAAAGCAATGCAAAGGTGTATTGTTCAGTATCCAGTGGAAATGACGAACCGAATGTATATAGATATGACGGTTATGAAGTTTTTCCGATGGCTGTCAATAAAGCCGAAGGTGGTCGCCATACAGTTTCCTTTATCATACATTCTCAGGAAATATTTCTTTCTGTAGATAGAAAATATGCAGGAAGAGAAATATCGTTTCAATCCAAAAAGGTTATTCATCCAGAGTATGAGTATAATTTTTGTATTGAAAAGGAAAACGGGGATTTCGTGGAATGGAAGGATGTCACGAAAGATGTGATTTCAGAAGCCTGTTTTCTAAACTCAAATGCAAAAATAGAAATTTATATTGGAACCAGGGATAAAATATTTCAGCATATATCTATTCGTGAGCGGAAAGTACCTGTTTCTGCCCAATACAATTCAGAAGAAATTATGTTTGTGGAGGAAGGCGGAGTTTTTACTTATTATCGGATAAAAGCTGCAAGTAAAGGAAAAAGCTTAAAGGAAATATTGACAGTAAATAAAATAAGAAAGTGTTATCAGGGAGAGTTAGTTCCCGTCCCATATTGGGTAGAAAATATGTTTCTTAAATGGAAAAGAATGGGGAATAACAGGATGTTTAATGAAGTAAAGAGGATGATTGTTAATGGAAAAATACCAGCCGGCATTTTGAAAATATTATATGAATGCTGTAGTGGGGAGGAATATCATATATGAAACAACCATGGAAAAGCATTAATCATTTGAAGGAGAAAGAGGCAACGAAAACAGGAAACAATGACAATGCAGAGAATGTAAGTTCTTTGCAGCAGACCTTGAGGGAGACGGGAAGAATTTTATTGAATGATCTTTCAGAAGAGGAAATAGAATATATTTGTATGAAAATTACGCCAAGAAAAATTCGTGTATATTTTCAGAGGCATCCTCAAGAATTCAATAAAATTCGTCGAGGAAGCCGAGCAGCTTCTTTATCGGATGATATGACGGTAATGCTTGTAAGAAAAAATATTAAGAAAGATTTTATCGCATCATTTATCACTAAGCAGCTTGATATCTGGAGCTTGGAAATAGAGAAATATCAAAAAATGCAGGAAGAGAAGGGAAAATCGAGTTCCATAGCTTTGCTTGAAGCTATATTTCAAAGTGTGTTTCAGGAAAATGTAGCTCTCTTTTTTAAAGTGACAGGAGAACTTTGCTCCAAAGAATATATTGCATTAATGGAAGAAGCGTTACAGCTCTTGAATGAAAAGAAAAAAAGAGAAGAAACAATTGAAACCCTGAAAAGTGAAACGGAGGAGAGAGTAAAAAGGGGGGAGATTACAGAATTAAAAGAAAAAGTAAAGAATTTGACGGTTCAAAAAGTAAAGTTGGAGCAGGAAGTAGAAGCGGAAAAAGAACTCTATTTCAAAGCACAAATGTCATTGTCCAAATTATCTGAGAGAAACAGTGAATTGGAAAGTGAAGTAATGTTAA
>CAJUMT010000127.1 GCA_910587495.1 uncultured Lachnospiraceae bacterium
TCTTCCGATCTTACAGAGTCTATCAAAGATCTGACGACCGACCGGAGAAGCTGGTCTTTTACAGAGATATCACCATCGATCAGGAGCTTCAGTCCGTGCAGGCGGACGGAAAAGACATTTCTCTGACAGAAATGGAGTACCAGATTCTCCTGCTTTTGATATCTAACCCAAGAAAAGTTTTTTCCGTAAAGGAAATCTATGAGACCATATGGAAAGAAACATTCTTCCCCAATTCAGGAAATACAGTGATGGTACACATACGGAATATCCGGAGAAAACTGGAAAAGAACGGAGAATCCTACATTCAGAACATATGGGGACGGGGTTACTGTGTCAATTAAGATAAGGAAAAAAAGAAGACTAACGCTGGAACTGATTATGATGACGGTTGTATCACTGATCTGCGGGGTATTGGCGGCGCAGGCGGTAAATAACGTGGCCGTTGATCTGACGCTTGCCAAATTAAACCGCGAGAATTATTACGAGGTACAGGTCGAGTCAACACTGGACAGCCTGAACAGGTTTATACAGGAGAAGCAGGTTACAGAGGACAATATCGAACTTTTAGCTTCCTGGGCGCAGACGGAAAGAAATGTATATGTGATGTTTTACCGGGATGTGGATGCTCTGTTTGGTCCTTATATGGCGACAGATGTGGATGAGACAGAAGCGGACGGCTATGGGGAGACAGACTATTACGATGTGACCCTGGCGGACGGCCTGACGATTAAGGCAGAACTGGATTGCTATTTGAGTACAAATTTATTCTATGCGATAGATGTGGCCTGCTTTATTATGGGCGGCATCGTGTTCGTGTTGATACTGTTCGCTTTGATCCATCGAAAGATCCGGTATATTAATCTTTTAAATCGGGAACTTAAGATTTTAGGAAGCGGCAATCTGGAATATCCCATGACCATACGGGGAAGCGACGAGATCACGAGCCTTGCTATGGGGATTGAGAGTCTAAAGAACGGAATCCTTGAGCAGCAGCTTATGAAAGATGAGGCCCAGAAGGCCAATGCGGAACTTGTGACAGCCATGTCTCATGACCTGCGCACGCCTTTGACGTCGCTGATCGGATATCTGGAGCTTCTGACTATGCAGCGGTATGAAGATGAAGGACAGCTTAAAAATTATCTGAAATACTGTCGGGAAAAAGCATTTCAGTTAAAAAGAATGTCAGATCGCCTGTTTGAATATTTTCTTGTGTACGGAGAGCGGGAACAGCAGTATCATTTCCGGCAGATGCTCTGTGAGAATCTTGTGGAAGACCTGTGCAACAGCCAGTTTTTTGACTGGCAGGAGCAGGGAGGCGTTCTGGAATGTCGGATTGAAGCGCTGACAGGACATATTCTGGTGGACAGCGACTACCTGCAGCGGGTGCTGGACAATCTTCTGTCCAATCTGAAAAAGTATGGAGATACCGAAAAGCCCCTGCAGATCGAGGCATATGAGAAAGACGGTATGCTGACTTTGTGCATCCGCAATCATGTAAAAAGGCAGGAAAATCGCCGGGAAAGTACGCAGATCGGACTTCGTACCTGCAAAAAAATCATTGAAGAACATCGGGGAACATTTCAGTGGAGCCTGGAAGACGGGGTCTTTTCCGTGTACTTAAGTTTGCCGCTGATGAAGTGAGGGGGAGAAGAATAGTAAAAGGTTGCACGTTTGGATGGCAACCTTTTTACTCGTAATTGCTGATTTTTCTGTTGCTCTCCAACTTGCTGTTTTACTAAAATATACAGCTAAGATTTCAGATTTTTAAGGTGCCAGCACACCTGGATAAAGATATTTATCTCGTCATTATTATATGTGGATTTGATATTTGTGTCAATGTTTTTAAAGGTAAAATTGACATAATTTTTCAAATCTGATAAGGTGAAAATATAGTATAATCAGCAGTAGCTTAAAAAATTACAAAAGTGAGATAACATACATATGAGAAAAAATATATATTTGAAAAAAGTTCTTGCCGCTGCCTTAACGGCGGCGGTTTTAATGACAGACCATGCAATGGTGTATGCGGCGGAGACGCTGGATAACCTGCAGGCGGAAATGCCGGATGAACTGCAGGCACAAGAATTTCCGGAAGGGGCAGATGTGCGGAACCCCCGGTTTCTGGAAGAGACGGATGTATGGAATCCCAAATTTATGGAAGAGGTTCCTGATGAAGATAACTTTCTCTTTTCTCAGCCGTTGATTGGTGAAGAGGGTGATAAGACATATGTATATGAGGATTCCTATGGCACGCAGCTTACGGAGTCCGCGGCAGTCCGCCTGTACAACAGTCTGATCGATCTGACAGAAGAAAAAGAATCTGCGGCGCCGGTATCTATGGGAACTTTCCTGACGGAGGAAGGGACGCTGTCGGGCGATGCGTACGAAGAATTTCAGTTGTCCTGGCAGACGGCTGCGCAGAATGCTTTCGACGCATGTATGTATGACTGCGCTAAGGCAGGAAATCTGGATCGGGAGAACTGCCGGATGACGGTTCATTACACCGGGCAGGAACAGGATGACGGACAGTTTATGTGGTCTGTAAGTGCAGAATGGGAGCTGACTTTCCTGGAAGACGACTCGGATCAGGGAAACTGGACAGAACTCATGGAGCTTGCCGGTGACAGCGAAGAAGTACCTGAAAATTCTGCAGAGCAATTAGATGTATATCAGAAACTTAGAAGAATTTATGAAGAAATACAAAAGTTTCGACTTGCGGAGGAGGAAAGCGGAGAAGAAAAAGAAGTTCCGCCTGACCTGTATGCCCGTATATTTAAGGAACGCTGTATACAGGAAGAGATAGCGTGCGTCCTGGTGCCGGGCGTCACGGAAGAAGGGCTCTGTGTCTGGAATGCGGTATACATGGAGGATGAAAACTGGTATGCGGTGGATCTGCTTCATGATCTTTTCCTGGTCGGTGCGGATGCGGAATCGGAAGACGGCTTTGCCAGGAGCCATCTGCCATATGGGGATTTCTCCGGCAGCCATATGGGGAGGTTCGCTCTGCCTGCAATCAGCGAAAGCGGTTATATCCTGCCGGATATGCCGGAGACTGCCAAAGACGAAGAGGCGATAAGCGCTCCGGTATCAGATAACGGGCCGGTGGATGATACTGCCGCCGACTTTGGCCACGCTGGTCGGGATGATGCTGATGCTGGCTCGGACGCTGCCGGTCAGGACGATACTGTCTCCGGTCCGGAGCATGATAAAACAGAGGATAAAGATGCAGAGCCGGGCAGTACGGAAGCAGATCTGCCAGAAGACGGTACTCTTTTGGATGAAGAAGTTTTGGAGACATCCGGGGATGAAACATCGGCGGAACAATCCCTGGAAGGCATCCTCACAGTATCAGATATAAAAGACCAGACCTATACAGGCAAAGAGATTAAGCCGAAGATTACTGTGAAAGACGCCCAGACAAAGAAGACATTAAAAGCGAATACATATTATACACTTTCCTACGAAAATAATATAAATGCCGGTACGGCATTTGTCGTTATTGAAGGCATCGGGGAAAAAGGTTATGACGGTACGCTTAGGGTTCCCTTTACCATACTGCCCCGGGCGGTCACAAAAGCTTCGGCGAAAGTGCTGGATGCGGCCAGATTATATTATAACGGGCAAGCATATACGCCGGATCTTAAGCTTGTGTATAATAAAATCACTTTGACCCAGGGCACAGAGGACGCTCCCGGAGATTATACAGTTACATATACCGACAATACGGCAGTTGGAACTGCGACAGCCACTGTCACCGGAACCGGCAATTTTACCGGAACGAGGACAGTAAAGTTTAAGATCAAGAAACGCCCGATCAAAACTATGGATATCCGATTGATGATGGGTTCTGTAGACCTGTTAGAAACGCCTGTCCAGTGGAAGGAAGGCTTCGTCTTGCCTGACATAACAGTTGCCTGTCCCGAAACGGAAAATGTAAATACAGTATGTAAACCTGACCGGGATTACACAGTTACTTATCCAAAGAAACTGAAAGCGGGAAAAAATACAATTAGCATAAAGGGCAGAGGAAATTATACCGGCAGCGTAAAAAAGACTTTTACGATTATGAAAAGAGATATTGTTTCTGCGCAGGTGTCCTGCCCGTATCTGTGGGCGTATACAGGAAAGAATCTTTCAGTGCGTCCTTCCGCTGTGATTTTTGCCGCGGACGAAGGGCAAGAACCGCTGTCACTCAAATGGAAAACAGACTACACAGTGAAATACCGTTCATCTGCCGGAAAGATCAGCAGCACAGTAAAAAACGCAGGCAGCTACCAGATGATTCTGACGGGAAAAGGGAATTATCAGGGAACCTGCATGGTAGATTTCTGTATAATAAAAGATGAAAGCGTAGCGGATAATCCCAATAACAGCGATATAACCCTTCCCACAGGTGGAGAAAAGTTTGTGCTGACAAGCTGCAGGGTTTCCTTTTGTGAAAAAGAAAATAATCTTATAAAAGTCACCCTGACGGCAAATCGCAACGAAACACTGGAACATTTAAAGGATACCTTTCACATTGCCATGTTGGACAGTACAAAGCCACAGATTTTAAAAGCATCTGAAGGCATTGTGGATGTGCAGACCCAGGAAGATGTATTTTCTATAGAGGCAGAGTTTTTATCTGACGATGCCTTGGGAAGCGAAATCATGAGCCGATATGCGGTTGCTGTGGAAGTGGAAAAAGGGAAATACCAGCTTTTAAGCAGCGGGACTTTCCTTGAGAATCCGGAGGCTGTGTCATCGGCGAAAAAAGATAAATATTGGGGGTATTATGAAAATTATAAGATTACTTCCAAGAAAGGGATACAGGGAATAGATGACGCTTATACTTATGATCTGAGAGCCCAGCATATATTGTTAAACATAGATATGGCAGAATTGATCGGACAAAGGGAAGAGCACGGATATAAGCCTTACATTTATAAAGGGAAAACATATTACTTCAGGGAGCAATTAAGAGAGGCAATCTATAACCTGAACGGATGGGGAAATCGTGACTATGGTCCCATGACCCGGAATGTGACGGCGGTGTTCCTCCTTAGCTGGAAAGATGAACTTTCTTATCTGATTCATCCTTCAGCCCGGAAAAAAGGCGCAGCGCCTTATTATGCATTAAATATGCAGGAGCAGAAAGCCAAAGATACGTTCGAGGCTCTTTTCTGCTGGATGGGAGAAACTTATGCAGAAGATTATAAATACAGGATTGAGAACTGGACGCTTGGGAACGAAGTGAACAGTTGTAAAGCATGGAATTATTCCGGAAGTATGTCCCTGAAAGACTGTGTGGAAAATTATGCAGAGGCTTTTAAACTTCTTCATCAGGGCGTACGGCGTTCTGCATCAAGTCCCAGGCTTTTTATTTCGCTGGATCATTGTTGGACGGCGTCTGAGGCAGGCCACAGCGGGAAAGCGTTTTTGGATGAATTTGCTGCCTATATGAATCAGACTGCGCCGGATATGCAGTGGAATGTAAACTATCATGCATATGCGCAGCCGCTGACCCGGTCAAGATTCTGGGCGGATACATCCAACACGACCAACGCTGTAAACACAAAATACATATCCATGAAAAATATACAGGTTTTGACAGACTATTTATCTTCTTTGGAAGTTAAATATCATAAACCAGATAAGTCTATCCGGGTCATTTTAGGCGAGCATGGTTATTCGGCAAGATACGGGGATGATGCTAAAGAAGCAGACCAGGCCGCTTCCCTGGGGTATGGGTATTATATTGCCATGTTTAATGACAGAATCGACGCCCATATTATTCGTGCATATCTGGATGATGAGACGGAGATAAAAGGCGGACTGTTTTTGGGATTAAGAGACAGGAATGAAGGGCAAAAAGATAAGGAGTCCTATGGTGTATATAAATATATAGATACAGATCAATCTTTGAAAAGGATGAATAAATATTTGAGTCTGATTGGAATTTCGGATTGGAAACAGAAAATTCCCAATTTTGACAGCGCGCTTCTTGATGCTAAGTTAGAAGAATAACAGGAAATTAACGGGAGGAATACGACGCATGTCCTATTCCTCCCGCACCGTCCTTTAGGAATTTAATCTTCTTTTTTCTCTTCTTCGGAAGCAGAATCCGTGTGCGTTTCTTCAGCAAAAATATCGGATTCTTCCTCAGAGGCTTCCGCGTTGTCGGTCGGTGATTCCGTATTTTCGGCTGACGCGTCTTCATATGTTTCTTCGTCGTCATCGTCAAAATCGTCTTCAAACAGCTCTTCGTCGTCAAAATCGTCTTCGACATCCTTGTCCTTATCAAAAAACTTGCGGAAAGCGTATACGCCTCCGGCGACGGCAAGAGCCGCAGCGGTGATGGTGGTCAGTGTTTTGATGAATTTTTTCATAAATCAATACTCCTTTCATGGATTGACAAAATCTATTATTTACCATTCTAATATAAATGCCACCTGTTGGAAAGAAAAAAATCATTAAATTTTTAGAAAAATCGTTGAGCTTTCGAGGATTTTCCAGTACACTATCTAGTATTGACAGTAAAGGAAGAAAGAAAACATGATTCGATTGATTATCAGTGATATAGACGGTACATTGGCGCCCGAAGGCGCCACAGGTATTCATCCGGAATATATGGATGTAATCTGCGCCCTCAGAGAATGCGGCGTGGAGTTTGCGGCGGCCAGCGGAAGGCAGGCCAGCAGCATAGATGCTATTTTTCATAAGATTCGGGACAAAATCTATTATTTGGCAGATAACGGCGCTTATATTCAGCGCTACGGGGTGCCGGCCAGGGAGACGCATATGGAGCTGAAGGATACAAGGGAACTGATCGCGGATGTTCGCAGCATTTCCACATGTTACTCTTTATTGTCCACAAAGGACGGGTTTTATACAGACAATGGAACGCCGGAGTTTCATCATCTTATTTTCGAGGAATACAGAGGAAAAGGCGGCGTGGTGAAAGATATAAACGATTATATAGAATCCTGTATCAAATTAAGCCTGTATTGCCATAACGGAGCCAGGGAGGTCTATGACCGCCTGTATGACCGATGGAAAGACAAGTTCATCCTCAGTATATCAGGGGCGAAATGGGTAGATATCAACGATACTTCTTCCACCAAAGGAAACGCGGTGCGGTGGATACAGGAGACGCTTGGGATCAGTCCTGAAGAGACCGTGGTGTTTGGTGATAATTTTAACGATGTATCCATGCTGGAGCGTTCCGCTTTAAGCTATGCTTCCGTTCTGGCGCATCCGGATGTAAAAAAAGCGGCCAGATATGAAGTGGCCTCTTATGAGGAGGACGGTGTGCTTCGGGTCTTAAAGAAATTGTTAGAGGAGATAAAAAATGAGGTTTAAACACAGAATAGTCGCAGGAACACTTGCGGCTGTGTTATGTGCCGGATTGCTGACCGGGTGTGAGAATACAAAGATCGTACTGACCACAGGGCTTGCTTCCAATGAGTTGTTCCGCATCGGAGATGTGTCCTGCATGCTGCCGGAAGCGCTGGTGTATCTGAACAATCAGAAAAATCAGTATGAGAATGTATACGGAATAGAGATGTGGGAGAGGGATTTTGGAGACCGGACATTAGAAGACTATTTAAAAAGCCAGGTGGTGTCCCAGCTTGCCCAGGTAAAAAGTATGGTGCTTTTGGCCGACGAGCAGGAAATTGAACTGTCTGAGGATGAAAAGGAAAAGGCAGGCGAAGCGGCTCATGCGTATTTTTTGTCGTTGGGCGAAGATGAGGTACGTCTTTTAAAGACCGATGAAGACGGGATCAGAAAAATGTATGAAGATTACTGTCTGGCTTATAAAGCCTACGGGCAGATCACCGAAGACGCGGCAGTGGAGATCAGCGACGACGAGGCCCGCATCATTCAGATCCAGCAGATCTTTGTGCCTGAGGAAAATCTGGCGCAGGAATTAAAGGGCAAGCTGGAGGATGGAGAGGACTTTTTAAGCCTTGCTTCCAACTATTCCAAAGCATCCCAGACGACCATTGCTATCGCCAGGGGAGATGAGAGCGAGGCGTACGAAGCCGTGGCTTTTGACCTGGATAATGAAGAAGTCAGCGATGTATTCGAGGCGGACGGCGGGTATTATATCCTGAAGTGTCTGAACACGTTTATGGAGGAAGAGTCGGAAGCCAACAAAATCCAGGTGGCCCGTCGGCGGCAGACGGAGCGGTTTCAGCAGGTCTACTCCGGACTGATGCAGGACACGTTGTCAGAATTTCAGGAAAAGCTGTGGGATAAAGTTTCCTTTGCCGATTACGAAGAAGTAAAAACAAGTTCTTTTTTTGAAGTATATCAGGAATATTTTGAATAATGCGGAAGCGCCGCGGCAGGTCTGCCAGGCGCTTCCTTTGCTCTCTTTATTACAGGATTTCTTTCAGACATTCCAGAAGTTCCGTATTTTTTTCCGGCATCATAAAGCAGAAGCGGAAGAAAGTCCCGTCTTCCAGGCCGGGAAAGTTGGAGCAGTCCCGGAGCATAAGTCCTCGTTTGATCGCATGAAGAAAGATGTCGTAGGAAGTGACGTTTTCTTTTAGAATGCGTACAAGGATGAAATTGGCGTAGGGACGGTAGACTTTCACTGTGTCCCAGGCCATAAGTTCCTGATAAATACGTTTTCTCTCAGAAGAGATCAGACTGCGGGTCTGTTCGATGTATGCCTGGTCCGTGAACATCAGCGCGCCTGCAACATCGGCTAAGCTGTTGACAGTCCAGGGATCTTTAGCCTCTTTAATTTTATCTAAAAGCGCAAGGCGGTTAGTCATGGCGTAGCCAAGGCGCAGACCCGGAGCGGCGAAAAATTTGGAGATGCCCCGGAGAATGGCAAAATTGTCAAATTCATTTAAAAGTCCCGTGCAGGAGACACTTGTTTTATCAGGGGCAAACTCCGCATAAGTTTCGTCGATCAGTACAAAGATTCCGTGTGCCTTGCAGAAGGAAAGGATTTTACGCATCTCATCCGGCGTGCTGGCCGTAGAGGTGGGATTGTTAGGATTGCAGATCACGCACAAATCTGTTTTATCCGTAAGAGCGGCACAAAATTCCTCTGTTTCCAAGCGAAAATCAGAGGATTCTTTCAGGCAAAAGTGGGTCACATGGCCGCCCGAAAGTAGGATCTCACGCTCATACTCAGAGTATGTGGGTGTGACAATCAATGCGTTTTTGGGCTTTAAGGCACGCATAAAAAGAGAGATCAGTTCCGTACAGCCGTTGCCCGGAAGCACCTGCTCGGGACGGCAGAGAGCATAGCCTGCAATATGTCTGCGAAGTTCTGTATATGCAGGGTCCGGATAGGACGTGATCACATCGATCTTGTGGGCAAGGCCCTCTTTTAACTTGGGGGAGATGCCCAGAGGATTGACATTGGCTCCAAAGCCCGTAATGGATTCTTTGGGGATGCCGAAACATTTCTCAATCTTTTCCAGATCGCTTCCATGAAAATGCTCTTTTGCATCTATATTTATCTGTTGATTCATAGAATTTTCCTCGCTTGTTCTGTCAGTCTGGTTGCGCGATATGGCGAAACAGTGGTATACTTTGATTATATACTAAAATGTAAAAAAAGCAACGGGGTCCCAATGAAAGAGAAGATTACAGATTTTTTTAACGGAGTATTTGTTTATAATCAACCCAAAATAACAATAGAGCCAAAACAGCTGTTATTTGAGATAAAAGAAGGGGAAGAAGTCCAGGGAAGCTTTATTGTAGCGTCTTCTGACGAGCGCAGGGTAAAGGGGATTCTTTTTACCCATATGCAGGGAGTAAGTTTGAAAAATGACAGTTTTTATGGCAGAGCGTCTAGGATAGAATTTGCATATATCCCTGCGTATTTTTGCCCGGGGGAAACACTTACAGACAGCATATGGCTGATTACGGACGCGGGAGAATACGAGCTTCCCATCAAGATTAAGATGACAGGAGATAAAGAAAAAGATCTTAAAAGAGAAGAAAAACCGCTGCTTCCTGAGTTTGCAAAGCTTAAAATACAGCCCCTGGAACATAAAAAAGGAAAGGGCCGAAGTGACGAGTGGAAGGCATACAGAAACCAGGAATCCTGTCTGATTAAGATGCAGATGATTTTGGAAGAGGAAGGCAGGAA
>CAJUMT010000128.1:0-2900 GCA_910587495.1 uncultured Lachnospiraceae bacterium
TCCATGGCCTTTCTGTCGGATACCCGCACTTTACACAGTTCTTCAAACTCCGCCCCCAACGCAGACATATAGGATTCCGCAAATAAAAGCGTCTCCCTTGCCTCGTCAAGTTTCTCCGCTATATTGGTCGTATGTTTGGCCGACCAGCAGCGTTTGGTGGTATGTAAGGCAAGGTTTAACGTATTACTGCATACCACGCGTACAGGTGTCATCGCTACTTTGATCGCTCCGCTCCCGTCGTGGGTATTGGAGAACACGAGGTAGGGGCTGATCTGCTCCCCGAGGATGATGTATTCATTGGGAAGTTTTGCCAGCATCCATACACGTCTTCCGGACTGCAGGCTGCCCGCCGTTTCATACCGCACGCCTTCCCCTAACAGGGCATCCGTAAACGCAAAAGCGTCTTCGTTCTGCACAACCCGGTAGCGGTCGCTGACCACGCCCAGGAGCTGGCCGTCCGTATCCCTTACATTTGCAAGATAGCCTTGTACCGGTTTCCTGTCGCTTGTATAGATTTTTTTCTGGATTACCTGCCAGTCAAGGCCTGCCAGCCCTAAAGCTTCCTTAGAATCTGGTGCTTCGGCTACAATCGTCCCAAGCCCATGCCATGGTTTTTCCCTTGTACTGAACATACTCTCTACATTTGCTGCCATACTTTTTTCCTCCTGATGATTTGATTGATTTTTGTAATCTATTCTGATCATGTATTGTCCACAGCCAGTATTTCTTTTCTATATTTATATAGAAGAAATGCATCCGCCTACTGCCTACTGCTTATCACCTACGGTGTATCTTTCTGGCCCGGTTTTCTTTTTAAGATTTCTTTTATAACATCTATAGTCACGGAAACTACCGTCACAAGCACCTCCACGCCTCCTTTTAATACTTTTTTTGCAATCTCTTTGCTCATATCTGTATCTCTCCTTTTTTCCATTTTTCAAGTAATGTCTGAATGATTTTCCTCTGGTAAGCCGGTTTGCTGCCTTTTGGAAAATACGCTGCAAAAAGCCCCAAAGCAGCCTGCCATGGTTCCTGTGGTTTCCCTGAACCTTGTTTCAGCACTTTCTTTGGAGCTTCTTCTGGAACTTTCTTTAAAGCTTTCTCTTTTTCCTCTGGTTTCAGCACTTCCTCCACCGCTTCCAGGGTCAGCCTGGATGTTTCCCCCAGTTTTCGCAGTTCGCCTGCCTGTCTGACCGTTATGCCGCCGGGATGCCCTTCCAGATACCTTTGGATCTCTTTTTGCTGTTCGGGCGGGATATAGGACAGTTCCACACCGGATAAAAACGGAAGCTTTTTATCATCTACTTTTGTAAGAAGCTCCGGGAGCAGATGGTTCAGCCGAAGATACCGCTGCACTTTCCTGCCGCTGTCACCGGCTCCAAGCCCGACTTGTTCTGCGGTTTCTTTCTGCCACCTCCCGACAGGCTGTCGGGAAGCATTATCTTCTGTTAAATCGGTTCGTTTTCCCTGCTTTGCCAGCGCATCCATCTTCATTTGATAAGCTTTCGCTTTCTCGCTGGGCAGGATACATGTCCTTTGGACGTTGGAGTCGATCATCCAGATGACGGCCTCTTCGTCGGTGATCTCCTTGATGACAGCCGGAATCCTTTCCATGTTAAGCTGCCTGCAGGCATAACACCGTCTGTGTCCTGCCACCGTCTGGTATCTTCCATCTCCACGTTTCCGCAGGATCACAGGAACCATAACGCCGGACTCCCGGATACTCTCGATCAGGCGCTCCATGTCTTCATCCGCCCGGACATGGAAGGGATGTTCCGGGAACGGGTCGATCTTAGAAAGCTCTATCTCCACGGATTCACTCTCTGCCAGCATCTGCGAAAGCGGCGTCAGCATCATCCTGCCATCCCTCCCGCACCGGCATCTGTTTCGGTCTTCTTTAACACTTCCGATACCAGCGCAAGGTAAGCAGCCGCAACCTTCCCGCCCTTATCCAGCCTGTAGATGCTTTTTCTTTGTGAGCTGATTTCTTTCGCCCGCACGGAATAAGGGATAACCGGAAGAATGCCGATACTCTCCCCGTAGGTATCCGTAAGAAGCTTTAAAATCTGTTTTGCATCCAGGGTATGCAGGTTTACCATGGTCGGAAGTATCCCCAGGATCTTAAGGTTCCCGTTCCATTTCCGGCGGATCTGGACCACCGTCTGCAATAACATTTCCCTCCCTTTTGCCGCAAGATACTTTGTCTGCGTCGGGATCAGCACCCAGTCAGATGCCACAAGCGCATTCATTGTTACCATGCCAAGGGACGGGGGACAGTCTAACAGGATGTAATCATACGCTTTCCCACAGCCGGACAGCACCGGCAGGATCTTTAAAAGAAGCCGTTCTCCCTCTTCTGTCAGGGAAAGCTCCTGCTCCACCAGCGCCATCTTACGGTTCGTCGGTATATAATCAAGATTTTCAGAAACAGAAAGGATACCCCGCTCGGCCTCTATACTGCCCTGGGTATCCTTTATACTCTGAAAAATCTCTGCCATGGCAACCGGACAGCGGTCCGGATACTCGCATCCCATGGCGATGCTTAAACTGCCCTGTGCATCCAGGTCCAGCATAAGGACTTTTTTCCCTCTGTCTGCCAGACCTGCGCCAAGACACAACAGCGACGTGGTCTTACCGACACCGCCTTTCATGCTTATGGATGAAATCACACAAGCCATGTTATATCATCTCCTTTCCGTAAAAATAATGTATCAGGGAGAATTTTAAGTCTGCGGGATGCCTGCGCCTTTAAACACCTTTTCTTTCCTTGTTGCATTATCCCTTACAACCACCTGCGGATATTTTTTCATCAGTTCATCCTTCCGCTTCAACGCCGCATCCATGCTTCTGCAGGAATATCCCCATTGCGGCCTGTCCCCCGCTTCATCAAGCGGATACAC
>CAJUMT010000128.1:2910-9974 GCA_910587495.1 uncultured Lachnospiraceae bacterium
CAGGTGAAATCATCAAGATTTGCATTGACATAGGCATTTACCGCAAGGATAAAATCCGCCAGCAGCGCAGCCATCCTGTGCATAGCCTCCCTGCTTTTGTCAAGCGTCTTAAACGTGCCGATACTGCTTATACGCCTTTCGCCGTCTGTAAAATACGCTATCCACAGATCCAGATAAATCCCCTCGCTGCCTCCATAAGCAAGATGGCTTTTCAGTTCAAACTCACAGGTTTTTATTGGAACCGGACGGTACGTCCCCAGCCCATAATCCAAAATCTCTGGCAGCCTGCCCTTTTCTTTTAAGATAGCTGTAATCTTGTCAAACAGTTCTCCCGTTGTCATTGGTTTTTTCCGCATTGAACTTCCCCTTTCCACGAAAAAAGGGAAGTATCCCCATCACTGACGGAAACACTTCCCTTTGCTTAAAAACTTTTTTGTTACATCAACTTTGTTGCCTTATACAAGCTGTTTGCTATACTGCTCTAAATACGCTTTTGCCTTTTCTAAGGTCAAGCCTATTTTTTCCTGCATCTGTTTCAAAATTTCCGCATCATTAAGCCCATACTCCTGCCCAAGTACAACAATCATCTTTGCGGCTCCCATGCGCATCAACCTCTCAGATTCTGTTTCAATAATGGTTCCACCCATAATATTCACCAGCCTTTCTTCATTTTTATTTCCATTTGTAATGTGTGTAACAATCGTGTTTACAAACCCTTTCAGGTCTACCAGCTCATCATCTGATAATTCGCCCTCCTGATGCAGGCGCACCATTTCATCCCTGAAATACGTCAATTCCTCAATGGCCTTTTCAATGTTGCCTTCCGACGTAATTTCTTTCTCATATCTCGCAATATAAAATGGAATATAGGGAAACAGCCTTTTTTCAATAATCTCTTCCTTTGTAAAATTTTCCAGGATTACATTGTCCGATTTATAATCTACCGTCTGCCCATCCGGGAATGAAAGGATAATCGTTGTTGTTTTCGGCGTCCGTTTTGTCCAAAGGGAAGTATCCCCATCTTTAACGGAAATACTTCCCTCTGCTTAAAAACTTTTTATTATTACATCAAATCCACTACCTTATACAAGCTTTTTTCCATACTGCTCTAAATACGTCTCTGCCTGTTCTAAAGACAACCCAATTTTTTCCTGCATTCGTTTTAAAATCACTTCATCATCAAGTCCGTCCTCCTGCCCCAGTTCAACGATCATCTGTGTTCGTCCCAGACGTATTAACCGCTCAGATTCCGTTTCAATAATGGTTCCACCCATAATATTCACCAGCCTTTCTTCATTTTTATTTCCATTTGTAATGTGTGTAATAATTGTGTTTACAAACCCTTTCAAATCTACCAGTTCATCATCTGATAATTCGCCCTCCTGATACAGGCGCACCATTTCGTCCCTGAAATACGTCAATTCCTCAATAGCCTTTTCAATGTTGCCCTCCGACGCAACTTCTTTCTCGTATCTCGCAATGTAAAACGGAATATAAGGAAACAGCCTTTTTTCAATGATCTCTTCCTTTGTAAAATTTTCCAGAATTACATTGTCCGATTTATAATCTACCGTCTGCCCGTCCGGGAATGAAAAGGTAATCGTTGTTGTTTTCGGCGTCTGCTTCGTCCTCTTCACATAAATAATTGAAAACCTCGGCATGGGTATGGTTGCATGCCCAATATCCCATGAAGCAAACTGTCTGGCGACAATAAAAGCATACTCCGCTATCCTGATTGCCATCGAACCGTCATCATAGCTCTGACATTCCAAAAGATATACTTCGCTTCCTATCCTGATCAGAAAATCTGAAATCTGTTCCTCTATTTCCTTGCCGCCGTCTTTTGTTTCATTTTCTGTCAGATAACCCTCCGAAGGTAAAATCTCTACTTTTACATCCCTGGGGTAATTTTTTCCAAACACATCATTGATGACAGAGACAAATAATCTTTTGTGCTTCATCTTCATTGTCTTAAATACATTGTCATAATCCGGCGTTTTTTTCTGCATACGCATCTTCCTTCCTCTGTTTACATTATACCCACCCAACAGCCAAAATGCAATCATATTTCCTACAATCTTAGGATAAATTTATAAACTGTTATTCTGGCCAATGTCGGTAGAAATCCATACTGTTAGAAAAAGTTTTTTATTTTACAGTAAATTTTTCTTATTATGGATAAACCGCATAATCCATGCTGCATCATCTCCTTTCCGGAAAAATAATGTATCAGGAAGAATCTTAGATTTGCGGGGAACTTCTTTTAAATCAAAATATAAATGCTTTCTTATGTTCTTACAAAACTTTAAAATAAGAAAGGAGATCTTATATGACGAATGATTTTTTATTATCCATATACGAATCTAATTTGAATGAACCAGAAAAAGAATATTTATTAATTCTAATGGAAACGCTAATTCTTAACAGAAAACATATAAAAGTATCCATCCCGGATCACGACAAACTCATAACATCTAATTTGGACGATCAATTAATATTAAACTTATATAAATCCTGTGAAATATTGGAAGGTAAAGAAATGGATGCTGCGGATGAACTTATGCAAAATCCCATCGCTAATAACTACAATCATGATGCTGAAATGGTGAATCAGATCTATGATTTTATAAACACACCAATGTCCTATGAAGACGAATTGAAGAAAAATCTGGATCTGATTGAAAAAAGAAAAGAATTTCGAAGAAAGATGAAAAAATATGTAGACCCCGGGAATTATGTCGATGTAAATGAACTCGAAGCAGATCAATATGCCGCAAATAAAGTTGGTGCAGAAACCATGATACGGGCAATGCACAGTATGAATAAACTTGATAAGATTTATGCAGAAATTGACGTTAAAAGAGCAACAGAAAATGAGAAAAATTCAGAAGCATATAAAAAATTGAGCAGTAATAAAGCGAGGAAAAAATATATTGACGACTTCCAGGAAAAAATGAGGTTGTATTATGATGAACTACATAAAAGGCATATTAAAGCAGCAGAGATCCGGTCAAGGGCACTGCATGACAAATCCGTAAGTGCTGCGGTAAGACGTTCGCTGTCAGATTAGAAAAAAGGCGATTTTTCCCCTTTCTTTGCTTAAAGCCTAATGATACGCAACTGTTTATTTCTGTTTAATCCTGCCTGCATCCATAGATCTGGCACAGCTATACATACGACAGCCGAAAGCAAACTTTCTGTCTTCTAAATAACACTCTATTAAATGCAAATAAACGGATATGCACTATATCAAACACATAAAGAAAGGAATTTTTTCATATGAATCAGAATTTTCCAACTCTGTATACCTCAAAAGAATGCTGTGCAATATTAAAAATCGGACGGAATAAAATGCTCGAACTGATCTGGGATGGGGCGATAGATGCTTTTAAGATCGGCGGGCATTGGCGGATATCTGAGAATGCGGTAACGGAGTTTATTTACCATCACTCCTGACCTCCACGCCATAACTAATTCATCTACTTTATATCAAAGACTGGCTGATTTTTACAGCCAGTCTCTATTTTTATCATATACATGATATAAATCTAATGATGTTCTTTGCCAAATTTTTTAGACAACCATTTTTTCCTCTTTTCCCATTTTTCTTTATTTATTTTATAACTACAAGCATTGCAAATAGTATTTGGCATATTTAGAATAACACCTCCGTTCATATACCAAATTTTTCTGCCGCATTTTCTACAGGTAATATATGTGTATTGAAACATAATTGATCTCCCAACAATTGACTACCAAATCTAATGTTTCGCTTTTCTTCCTTCTCCGCCACTGGATTTGTTTAATGACGGATTATGTTGTTTAATCTTTTGCTGCTCATGTACTCTTCTTGTCTTACTTGTTGATCGTCCATCTGCCACTTGATACTCAAATGTATGCCCATCGTTTCCTGTCTTACATTTTCCTGTCCGGATATGTTCTTTCATCCTCCGATCCAGGTTGTTAGTTTCACCTACATATTCAATCTTGTTATTAGATGGATTCCGCAACCTGTATTCCCCTGCTTTACGAGGCGGCTCTTGGCCGTCTTTGGTAGATGGATTATATTTTAATGGTCTCCCCTGTTTATAAATGCCCATATAAATGATCTCCTTTCAATCCCAAAGTCTCATTTCTTTTTTCTGCTTTTTAATATTTTTTTTCGTATTTCTTCCTCATCCATACCATTTGCCGAATAGATCGACGCCGCATCCCATTCCCTTGTAGTTAAATTCTTTAATCTCAAATTTTTCTGCCATACTTGTCCTGCATGTCTTGATCCCTCATCTTTTAGATTATCTACTCTTTTGTTTGGCATTTTCTGTATCTCCTTTTCTCCCTATTGTTCTATTACTCAATTTTTCTGCTTTCTGCTTATTCAAGCTCATATCCTCTGTTTATAAGTTCCTGCGCAAAAATATTAGCCGCATCCTCAGCCCCCTTCCCTACATAATTATAAAAATATTCTTCCAGTTCATAGTCCCTCATCCTTTCAGCCCTATGTCGCAATTCTTCTGCACAGTTTGTCCATATCAAAGGATTGAGAATAACATTTACTGTATTCACTTTATAGCAAAGCTCTTCTGTTGACATATTTCCCGCGTCAATTTTGGCTTCTCTATTATTTCGTTCTACTTCACCTGCCAAATACGAAAGCGTATCCCAAAATCCCATCTTTATCCTCCCTTTTAATCCTCAAACAAGAGCTGTACGGTTTCCATATCATATCCAACTTCAACAGCAAATGTATCTATAGGTTCCTTTAAATTACATACTATATCAATCAAAGACGTGCCATCATAATAATTATTTACTGCGTCTTCCATTTGGCTTAGCAATGTTTCAAACGAATCGGCTAATGATGCGCTCTCTCTATTTATTTCGGTTTCGAGAATCACCATATTTATCATAATATCTGTACTAACAAAAAAGAGGTACCATGTTTCAAAATCTATGTGTTCAAGAAAATCATCAAAAGAAATGACCATAGACTTTATCTCGTCTGAATCTCTGATTTCAAAAACACGTTCCAATTCTTTCAACCAGTTATCCGGGGAAAGCAAAAATTCAAATGTATCTATAACAAGCTCCCAGAGAGCTACCCCCAATGCTTCCAGATCTATGTCTCCGCTTTTAATCATATCTTCTAATTCATCAGAAAGTATCTCTTTCATCCGTGGAATAAGACTAAATCCAGTATCAGATAAACCAATTCCCGCCATACTCCAGACTGTATCATATAAATACACCATTAACCTTTTCAGGTTTTTCCGATTGAAATATGTATCATTTGGAAGTTCATCCGAAAATTGCAACAACATATTTGAATAACTCCACTTCATTGGACCTTCAAACATTCCTTTGTAATACATATTTTCGTTTGTAAACACCATCCCTCTTTGGCCACCGCCAAAAACTGTAGTATCAACAACACATATTACCGTTTCATCACTGGAATAGTTTGCATATGCTTCATAAGCCCCGCTAAGAACATTCCTGGAAATATTTCCGTATCTATAAATTGATGCTGCGCCATCAACACAGCTTCCTATATAGTTACATATTAAATAAATTCTTCTTTCATCTGTTTTCATTAGTAAGCCCTCTGAATAATCTTATTTGTCTATTTTTTTAGCGCATTCCTTATGCTACACCTCTACCTCAGAAATTTTACGATCCATCGAACAACCTTCGGCAACCCCTTAGACTGTATCTTAAAATCCACCGTCCTTGTACCGCTGTAATCACCTGTCCCCTGCACAATTGCCGTCGCAGTGCCTTTCTCCATATTATTGACATAGCCGGTGATCTCAAAATCGTCTGCGGTAAGGACTGTCTTCCCTGCCTTGACTGTCAACCATCTCTTATCAAGTGTGATCTCACTTCCTGTATATTCAAATCTGGCTGGAAAGCCTGCAGCTTTTTTATTCAGCGAAACAGACGTGATGATCTCGCCTTCGTAAAGCTCCTTATACTCCCTGATGATTGGCGTATCTACTGTATACAAGCCGTTTGTACCGCCGGAAATGGTAACAGTATGGGCTGTAAGGTCTGCTTCCGCCCTGTAGTCTTTTCCTGACGCCAGTTTCTTACCATTTGTGTCAAACAAAGTGACTGTTGGGCGCTTTCCTGCGACCGCGTCAGAGACAACAATACGCATCCCCTCACTGTTCAGATCCTTTTCCTGTATTCGGAAACTGCTGTTCAGGCTTCCTGTATAATTTCCTCTTCCTTTTACAATGACTTGTGCGGCGTCTGCCAGCCTGGTATTTTTCTTATAACTGGTTGTATAGTCCACACCCGGAACCAGCTCCATATCACCTACAGACACGATAACGGAAGGCCTTGCCCCGCCTTTTTCATAAGGAACAGATTCTGCCACATGGATGCAGCCTTCCGGCAATACCGCTGGCCTGACTTTAAATGTCTTTTTCAGCGTGCCTGCATAATCGCCAATGCCGACAAAAGCTGCCGTAGCTGTCCCCACCGATTTTATATTAGAAAATATAACTGTATAGTCCGTGTTGTATATCAATTCCTGTCCGTCTACAGTCAAGCTGACAAAAGGCAGTTCACCGCCGTATTCCATCGTATCGACCGAAGCTTTTCCTTTTTCAATACTGGTTCCTCCTGCTTCACCAACCGTATAGGAAAAATCAAATTTCCCCCGACAGTTTCCTTTGCCGACGATGTGCATAAAATAGTTCCCGGCAGCCGACGGACGTTTTTTTAGGGAAGAGCCGTTTTCATTCAGCCAGGTGATCGTATAATCTACGCCCGCTTTTAATACATTTTCTTTCAATGCAACAATCGGCGTATATACGCTTCCGACCGGATAATGGTCGGAAGCAATCAGATCATCCCTGGTCAGCCTTGCCTTTTCAATGCTGAAAGCGGCAGTTACAGTTCCCGAATAGTTCCCCTTGTATAATGTATTTAGGTTGTTCAAGGGATACCTATAAACCCTCAGACCTGCTTCTTTACATCTCCTGTCTGATAGGAGATAATCGTTTTATTAGATTGAGAGGATGATCGTCACCTCCTTGAGCGGCTCTGCTCGTACT
>CAJUMT010000129.1 GCA_910587495.1 uncultured Lachnospiraceae bacterium
TTCTTTTTTTAATGCCATTTTTATTCTTACCTTTCTATTATTCCTGTTCTTTTACCAGTCTTTCCAACTCTGAAACACTGTGTCTATGTTCATGTTTTTCACCGCTTATGTAATGATGATGCATATGGCTGTGTACAACGATATGTACATGTGTTGAATGATCGTGGGTGTGGGTGAGCCTGTGCATATGTGTATGCATATGGTCATTGATCAGCGTGTCCGCTATGACAAAAGCCGTTCCGATTATCATAATCAGGAGCGCCGCCGCATAACCTGCGGTCAGGGATTCTTTCAGAAGAACAAAGGATAAAAAAGCTCCGATAAACGGCGCTACCGCATAAAAAGCGCTTGTTTTGGCTGCTCCCAGCGTTTTCTGCGCCCGGATATAGGTAAAAATACTAAGTCCGTAAGACACAAAACCAAGCAGCAGGGCAGGCAGAACATATTTGAGTTCCGGCAATTTCTCCCCCATCACCAGAGCAGTCAGAAAAGAACCCGCGCCTGAAAAGAATCCTTTGATTGTGACAATCTGGTGTGTGCTTTTTTCAGAAATACTGCGCGTGCAGTTGTTTTCAAATCCCCAGCAGACAGCCGCTCCTAAGACAAACAAAGATCCGACAGAAAACTGAAAGCTCCCACTTCCTTCAAAGGATAAAAGCGCGCTGGAAAGTGTAATAAACCCTATGGCTGCCCACAGTCTTTTGCTTATTTTTTCTTTAAAAACAGCCAACGCGATGACGGAAGTCGCCACGATCTCAAAATTGCCAAGCAGCGACGCGTTGGAGGAAGTTCCCATATGGATTCCAATCATTAAAAGGATCGGTGCAATAATATCCAGCACTACCATGCCGACCGTAAAAGGCAGATCTTTGCGAACCAGTCTTTCCTCCGGAAACTCTTTGCTTTTATGGAACAAATACATGATGCCTACGCCGCTCCCCGCGCCGAGGTAAAGAAGCGCCGCCATAAATGTGGGTTCTACATATTCCAAAAGCAGTTTGGAACAAGGAACATTGATTGCGTAAAACAACGCCGCCGCGACGGCATATGCCATTGCGGCCAGTCTTTTATCTTTCATTTTCCGCCTCATCCGATCCATATCTGTTTTCCTTCAAAGTTTGGGTTTTCTTACTTATTTATTATACTACAATGCGTCTTCGGATGGAACACAAATTTTCTGATAAATAAAGGTATACCCGTGATCGGCGGAGGTAAACAATGCCATCCCTGCGCTGTCACCGCCTGCATAATCTCCGTCCGCGCCCTGCCCGCACAGTACATATAGATGACCGTCTTCTTCATAGGGCATCTGCGGATAATCATAAGGATTGTAGAAATATCCGTCTTCCAGCGTGACGCCGACTCCTTGGAAGACAGACGGATGGTAACTTAACCCGCCATCTTCTGTTACATACAATTCTGCTTCATCACCGCCGTTGTGCATTAAAGAAGCAAAGCCAAAGTCTTCCGTAAGAAACGTAAAATCAATTCCCATTCCCCATTGTCCGGCAAAAGGATCTTTTTGGCGCACTTCCCAGGAAGCGCCTCCGTCGGAGCTTTTTAAGAGCGCATACGCGCGGCTTCCAAGAGCGGCATCCACACATACCATACGGTAACGGATATCACTGTCTTCCAGGACACACTCTTTTTCATATCTGCCGTCGTAATACTCCATGAAAGAGGCTTCCCATGCCGCTTCGTCTTCCATGAAAGCCGTGTCTGTATTTTCTGAAGCTTCGTTTATATCTTCCTGCCGCTGATATGCTTCCTGGAGTTTCTCTTGGACAGAATTTTTGATTTCATTCCAAGATGCATCTTTTATTTGTTGGGATACATTGCCAAAATTTACGGATACTGTATCTGCGCCGTAGAAATGTATGATATACAAAGGTGTAAAGATCAATTCCTGGTCTTTAAAATATCTGGTATCTTCTCTGACAAATTGATACCAGTCCGCCAGATCTGCAGCACATGAAAGGATATCATCCCCGCCGCCGCAGTAAAGTTCCAAAAAGGCATAGTCCTTTAATTCACATGCGTCTGTTTCCTGGTAAAAGGACATCGCCCGGTTTTTTGATTCCCAGAAGACAGACGCGTCGCTTTTCATAAGCTGCGCGAGAAAATCATTGCCCAGCCAGTAGTCATTCTTTATTGTAAAATAAAAAGGCGGCGTGCCGGGACGGATAGATTCGGCTGTACATAGAAAAGTACCACTGCCCTGATCCTCCACAAGACGAACGCCTTCTCCATACTGCGCCTGCAGTTTAAGCAGCATAGCCTCCTGTGTCCATCCGTCAAATGGCATGCGAAAGATACCTGCCACCGGCCTATAGGCTGTCTGGCGGGAGCCGTTATAGTCTGTACAGATCAAAAAACCATCCGCCGACCATGCTTCTGTTTTTCGTTCTCCTGTGTAAAGATAAATTCCCATCCGCACATAGGAAACACACAGAATCATCAAAACCGGAATCACAACCAGCAGGCGGTAGACTCTGCTATGTTCTTTTATTTTCGGTAAAAACAGGTAGTACAGGCCGCAGACCATCAGAAAGGGGGCGATTGCCCAGATATAGATTCCTTTGACAATCTGCGCTGCATCCCGCAGTTCCAGTTGATATTGGTGAAGCAGATATTCTGCCGTTTGTAAAAGCAGGACAGATAAAAATACCGTCAATACCGGCAGCCATCTTTTTTTCATCTGCTATTCTGCCCCTTTCTGAAAAGACCACAGACTCTTAATCTGTCCTTTTAGATCATTATAGGTCCACTTTCTCTCGCTTCGTTCTTTGCAATTGGGGTCATTGACAGAAAATCCCTTTTTTCCATAGTCGTAGATCATGATAAAATGTCCTCCTGCCGTAAAATCTCCTTCCCGCACGGTACAGATGATCGGATGTCCGGCTTTCAGCTCCTTTTTCATGGTATCTTCGTCCAGGGAAAGTTCGGTTCCTGTGATTCCGTAAGAGGCCGCTCCTTCTGTCATCAGAGCCCAGGCAGTGCCGGTTCCTTCTACATAGTATCCTTGCGTCTCCGAGAAACGGGCAATCTTATCCGGCGTAGCGCCTTCGTTTCCTGTCAGGGCAAAGATCACCATGGACAGGCAGGTGGGTCCGCAGCCTGAGATACCAATGCTGCTTTCACCATAGGAGGCATATCCCCATCGTTGGTCCCATTGAATAAAAAGAGGATATTTTTCCGACTTTTCCTTTTTTGTAAGTTCGCCGTCTGCTTTTCCGCTGTTGTCAGGATAACCCAGGACATACTCTAGCATCTCCGGATTGTTGGCGAGCGCTGCCAGATAGACCTGCGGATAGTCTTCATAATGATCCAGAACTTCCTGAAATTCCTCATGCTCTTTTGCCATATCTTCCAGTTTTTTCCGTACTTCTTCGTCCGTACGCTGTTTAGGAGCCTCTATTTCATAAGATTTGGTGCGCGGGAAAATGCCGGTCTGTTTCAGCGCAAACAGTAAAAGTCCAATTGCAGCTGCCAGAACCGCCAGGATAAGTCCCAGGACACAGAATCTTTTAATCTTCCGGTAAAGTCTGCGCTTTTTCTTCCTCCGAATCTGTTCCCGCCTGCGCATTCTCTCCATCTCTGTCATCCTCTTCTGTCCCATATCTGTTTTCATCCCTTCTTATTATAGTTCCGCATCTTTCCTACACAGTTTCGGCTGCCCAGACCTGTTGACGAATACTAAAAGTGAAGCATTCGGCAACAGGTCTGCAAACTGTTCTGGAAAGATGCTGTTTTATTTTTATGTATATTCAGCATCGCTCTATTTTATAGAATAACATATTTTCACTTTACATATCTGAAGTAAATCATAATATTTCTTAAGAAAAGCTGAAAATATCCTTTGTTTTGAAAAAAGTTGCAAAATAGTGGAAACGTAAGTATACTACTCGTAAATATACTTATTATGGCAGAAAGGAAAAATGCAGATGATTGGAAGGGAAAGAGAACGGGAGCAGATCGAAAGATTATACCAAAGCGGGAAATTTGAATTTCTGGTTTTGTATGGGCGCAGGAGAATCGGAAAAACTACGCTTCTTCAGGATTTTGCCGACAGGCACCGGGTAATTTTCTACTCCGCGCAGGAAAAGAATGACAGTTTGAACCTTCAAGATTTTTCCAGGACAATCCAGTATTATTTTGACGGACAATTTATTGCTCCGTTTGGCTCCTGGGAGGATGCGCTTACCTACATTACCAATAAGTCAGAAGATATAAGAACGGTTCTGATTATCGATGAATTTCCGTTTATGGCCAGGCCGAATCCTTCGGTCAAAAGTATGCTGCAGCATGAAATAGACCATCATTGGAAAGACAAAAATATTTTTTTGATTTTATGCGGTTCCAGTGTAAGTTTTATGGTAAATGATATTATGGGATACGAAAGCCCCTTGTATGGGCGGGCGACAGCTTCTATGGAAGTACTTCCCTTTGATTATCTGGACAGCTCGAAGTTTTTTCCTAGCTACACGGAGGAAGAAAAATTGACCGCATATGGCATACTGGGAGGTGTGCCCAGATACCTGTGCGCATTTTCTTCCAAATACACGATCGAAGAAAACATAGAACGGAAAATCTTATCAAACGGCGCATTTTTAAACGATGAGCCGATGATGCTGCTAAAATCAGAACTCCGGGAACCGAGCATCTACAACAGTATTCTGGAAGCGATCGCAAGGGGGTGCAATAAGGTAGCCGAAATTGCAGACTGTATCCATGAGGACAAAAGTAAATGCAGTAAATATCTGCTGACACTGCTTACCATCCGGTTGGTTGAAAAAAAGACGCCCTGCGGGGAAGCGACAGGAAGTAAAAAGACGCTCTATGCATTGACAGATAACTTTTATCGCTTTTGGTATCATTATGTATTTGCCAACAAAAGTTATTATGAGCTGTTAGGGGAAAAAGCGGCGGCAAAAGAAATCATGGAGGAAATTCCGGAATTTATGGGAATTGCTTTTGAAGCCATATGCAGGCAATATTTGATCCGTCAGGCAAAGCTAAGGCTGCTTCCTTTCGTGCCCTGCGAGATCGGACGGTGGTGGGGCAATAATCCGGCGGTCAAAGCGCAGGATGATGTAGATATTCTGGCGCTTAACAAGAAACGAACCGAAGCAATTTTCTGTGAATGCAAATTCACCAACAGGCCTATGCCGATGGCAGAATACGACGACCTTGTTACAGCCACAAAAGCATTTCCGGAGAAAATGAAAAAGCACCTGATGTTTATCAGCAAAAGCGGATATACAGACCCTGTGCGGCGCCGCGCCAGGGAAGAAGGCGCCGTGCTGCTTACATTAGAGGATTTGTTCAGGGCATAAATCCGTCATCCATTGCTTTTCAGCTTCTCCCTGCACTGCCGCCAGTCAGGGTAATACCGGTCGAGAATCCCATAAAACCTCTGATTATGCCCCCTCTCCAGCATATGCGCCAGCTCGTGGACGACTACATATTCGATGCAGTCGTCCGGGAAAGCGCCCAGCCAAACGCTGATGGAGATATTGCCGGTTCTGGGATTACAGCTTCCCCACTGGCTTTTAGTATCCTTGATGGTAATCTTATTGCTTTTCACACCCAGGGCTGCCTCCCATTTGCTGAACATGGGAGGCAGGACTTTTTTCAGCCGTTCCTGATAAGTCGGGATGTTTTTGATCCGCTCTTCTTCCTGGGCAGACGGGCTCTTTGGAACGCTTTCCAGCTTTTTCCGGTAATTTTCCAGCCATTTTTGTATCTTCGGCTGATCCAGTGCGGCAAGTGCTTCCTGATCGCTCATCTGCACAGGGATTGATATATGGATCACGTCCGGTTCTTCCGGTTTGATCCGGAAATTGATATTTTTTATTTTTTTCTTAATAACCTGCACTTGGTATCCGTGCCATGCAAATTCCTTCATTCTTTACCTTTTCCATACCAAAGAGGGAGACAATCCACCGGCTGACCGACGGAAAGCCGCGGGACTGGATCTTGAAGTTCAGGATTTTTGTTCCGCCATACTCACCTGTTCCCTGTATGACCACTGCCGCTGTTCCTTTTTGCATATGATTCATACAGTCAATGATTTCAAATTCGTCGGGAGAAAGCGTATGTTTCCCGGCCTTCACAGTCAGCCATTTCTTATCCAGGTTGACGCCGTCTTCGGTATACTCGAACTTTTTCGGAAAACCATCCGCATTCTTATTTAATGCAACCGAAGTGATCACTTTGTCCTTATCCAGCTCCTGATATTCCAAAGTAATCGGCGGGTTGGCTGTGTACAAGTGGTTTTTGCCTTCGGCAATCGTCACTGTATGGGCGTCTTTATCTACCGTTGCCGTATAATCGCTGCCGGAAGACAGTTTCTTTCCATTGGTGTCAAACACGATTACCGCGGGAGCCTTCCCGGGCGCGGCGTCGGAGACAAAGATCCGTATATTCTTGTCGTTTAAATCCTTTGACACAACCTCAAAAGATACTGCCGGGCTTCCGCTGTAGTTGCCTTTTCCTTTTATGACGGCTTTCGCGTTTTTCGTTATTTTCGTATTCCCCTTGTAAGATACGGTGTAATCGATTCCCGCACGCAGCTTCACACCATCGACCGTCACCGTGACTTCCGGCTGCGCGCCGCCCTTTTCGTAGACTGCCGAACCCGCGACGGAGATATTCTCTTCCCGGAGGACGTAAGCCCTGACTTTAAAAGTTTTCTTTAAAGTGCCTGTGTAGTCCCCCCTGCCGATGAAGACAGCCGTCGCCGTACCTTTTTCGTCGGTACTTAAGAAGCGGACTTCGTAATCCCTGCCGCGGAGCAGTTCTTTTTTGTTCACGGACAGAGAGACTTCCGGCTCTTTGCCTCTGTAAGCCATCGCTTTTATGGTCGCTTTCCCTTTGGAAATGCTGACCGGGCCTTCTTCCGATATTGTAAACGGAAAGTCAAACGTACCTTCGCAGTTGTTCTGTCCGCTGACGTGCATGATATAGTTACCCGGCGCATTCGGGCGTCTATTTATAAGCGAGCCGCCCTCGGCTTTATGGTAGGTCAGGATATAATCCGTCTTCGCTTTCAGCAGGTAATTTCCCAGCATGACCGCGGGCGTATAGGCCGTGCCTTTCCGGTAACTGTCGGAAGCGACCATGCAGGATGCATACAGGTATGCCGGTTTTATCTCAAACGTCTCTTTTATCGTACCTGCATAGTTTCCTTTGCCTTTTACGATAATCTGGGGCGCTTTTTTCGCGGAAGCATCAGCCGCCGCTTTGTTGTTCTTGTAGCTGACCGTATAGTCCCTTCCCGGCTTTAAGCGCTTTTCGTTATAGTAGACGCGTACATCAGGTTTAATGGGCGTTCCGGTGTAAGTATAGGACTTCGCACCGGCGATCCACAGCCCTTTCATATTCTTGTCCGAAGGGATATCCTCCTCATAGACGCCGCTGTAATCCTCATCCATCTCCCATCCGGCGTACAGGACCGTATCCGCCTCTACTGTATCTTTTTCAAAATTCCAGGGAAGCGTGCATTCGACGTTTTTGTACCAGCCGGTGAACGCATAGCCTGCGGCTACCGGATCTGCCGGACGGGAAATCCGGCTTCCGGCCTCTATCCCGGCGTAGTCTGCATATGCAGGGTGCGGACTGCCTTTACCCCGGATGAAAGTCACCTTAAAAGTCTTCTTTACAGAAGGATCGTCCGGGTTATCCGGGTCGTCCGGCTGTCCGGGCATTACGGTTTTCGCCTCCCAGCGGGCATACAGTGTCATATCAGAAATGACCAACAAATCCTGCGTCGCCTGCGTGCCGCCCTCTTTGTCCGTGTACCATCCTTTCAATGTATATCCGTCTCTTTCCACAGAGGGCAGGATACCGATGGTTTTTCCTTGTTCCACGGTACGGAGGCTTTCACTTAGATTTGTCCCGCCATTTGCGTCGAAAGTGACGGTAAAGCGCGTAGGTTCAACAACAGGCGGCGCTTTTACCTGCAGGCTGACAGACGTCTCCGCTGTAACGCCGTTTTCTTCATACATGATTTTCAGTGTCTTTGTGCCTGCCACAGACATGTCGATCTTGTCCGCATCGGTCGTAAATCCGGTCACTGCTTTTTCGCTTCCGTCCGAATACGATGCGGTCACAGTCAGATCATCCGTATTCAGCGAATCGCCTACGGTATATTCTGTCTTTGCTTTGATGGCGGACAATCCGGTCAAAGTTACTTCTGCCGGAGGTTCTTCCGTCGGCGTGCTGTCGCCCACTATGACGAAATCATAATTATTATTTGTAAAATACTCCGGCTTTTCGGCCACGACATTGAAATACAGCGTGGAAATATTCGCGGAATACCCGTCTGTTTCCTCATTCCACATATGCTGTACAGATTTAACGGATCCTTTTTCCAATGTGCCAAGGCTTATGCTTTGGAGTACCTTCCCGTCTCTACTGTTTTTGCGTATTTCTAAAGCCGCTTCCGTATCCACATGGCTTTCGTTGGCCACACAGATATCGATCGCATGTCCGAAAGCATATGTATTATCTGCAACTCTCACTGTCAGGTCCGTATAACCGGCGGCCAGTTTAAACGTATCGTTCGACGGATCGCTGTCGCCTTCCGCCTTGACCGTAATATCGATTTCCTGATAGCTAATCTCATCCGGAACTTTATAAAGCGCCTCTATGACAGCTTCCTCACCCGGCGCGAGGCTTTCTGTAACCGCGGTTTCTGTCCCTGCCGCGTCGATGGTATAGCTGTCTGCTTTTTTGGAGCCGTTGTTTTTCACCAGCACATTGATCTTTGCTGTCTGTCCGGGCACAAATGCCGTTTCGTCGCCATAGGCCCGTTCTGCGGACAGATCGATGCGCAGTCCGGCTGTCAGGGTACACAAATCTGTCTGCGTACTTCCGGTCTTCTTGTAAAATAACTTAAGTTTCCCATCTTCTGTAAATATTCCCTGCGGATCACTGATATCGGCGTCTGTGTCAGAAAGCCGTATCGGATTGCCCCAGCTGCCCGAAGCTGCATCATACAGGATTCCTTCGATCTGTTTATTTCCCTTTTCATCCGCCGCTGTCCACAGGACGGCAAGCTCGCCCGCTTTGCCGCTTACAATCTGAAAATCATCCGTCAGTGAACCAGTCTCATCCCGGCAGATGACCGTCCCGTTCCCGGACGCGCCGGACATAAGAAGCGTTCCGTCCTGATACCAGATCTTAGATACCTGCCCGCCGTTTTGCACATATTGGGCGTTGGAATCCATCTGTTCATTTTGCGTCGTGCTGTCGTGCGCGCCTTTTGTGACAATCTCCCGGTCAGACAGCGTAGACCGGTCTCCGTCTTTATCCAGCGTATAGCTCACTTCATAACCGCCGTTGTATGCGGCAGCAAGAGAAGTGATAAACCCTGCATTTTCCGACACGAGAACCGGAGACTGAGCTTCAGTTCCGCCTTTTATAACCGTATAGAAAATATCATTTTTCCCTGTATGCAGCAAAGGATTATTGTCTGCGTTCTGGACATATGCCACATAAGGATTTCCTTTATCGTCCAGGGAAACTTTTGGCATTGCAGCCATCTTCCCTGCTTCGCTGACCTGAACCGGATCTGCAAACTTTGTGCCTGTCCAGGCAGACATACATACGGTGCTTGCTTTTGCCACATCCTGCAAAGTTGCGCTGTTGTCAAATTCCTGCGACATGTTTTGCCACGCCACATAGATGTGGTCTTTGTCAGAGACGACAGACGGCGCATAGTCCGCCGTTTTGTCGTCATGGACTGCCGCGGGGGCAGACCATGCGCCGGATGCTTGATCATAGACAGAATATACCAGTTTCGAGCTGTTTATGTAAGCACGGTCCTTATCGCTCTCTGTCCACAGAAGCATCTTCGTGCTGCCGTTGTCGATGGCCTGCAGTTTGGCGTCCGGATCTATATTGGTTTTTAAAAGCGTTTCGACAGATTCGGTCTGCA
>CAJUMT010000130.1:0-3104 GCA_910587495.1 uncultured Lachnospiraceae bacterium
GGAAAAACAGTACATCGCCACACCGATGATGCAGGAAGTAAGGCGCTGCGAGATGGCGGTGGAAGAAGCGCTCAAAGACCAAGTCGTCGCTATGGTATCCAGTGGGGACAGCGGAATCTACGGTATGGCAGGCATTATCTACCAGGTGGCTGAAGAAAAACAGGTGGATATTCAGATAGAGACCGTGCCGGGCGTGACCGCAGCCAGCGCGGCAGCTTCCGTGTTAGGCGCGCCTTTGATGCATGATTTTGCCGTGATCAGTTTAAGCGACCTGATGACGCCGCTTGACCTGATCATGAAACGGGTGGACTGTGCCGGCCAGGGGGATATGATTGTCTGCCTTTATAACCCCAAAAGTAAAAAACGTACAGGATATGTGGAACAGGCGGCGGATATCCTGATGAAATACCAGAAGAAGGATACCCCGGTGGGCATCGTAAGAAACGCGGGCAGAAAAGACGAATCTTCCTGTATTACAACCCTTGAAAATCTGAAAGATGCTTCGATTGATATGTTCAGCATAGTCGTGATCGGAAATTCCCAGACCTATGTCCAAAACGGGCGCATGATCACACCAAGAGGATATAAATTATGCAGAATGTGATCCGTATCGGAACCAGGAAGAGTAAGCTTGCCCTGGTGCAGACGTATATTGTAAAAGAAAAGATAGAAAAAGCATTTCCGGGAGTCAAAGCAGAGATCGTGGAGATATCTACGAAGGGAGACGAACAGTTAGACCGTTCTTTGACTTCTTTTGGCGGAAAAGGCGTATTTACGAAGGAGTTAGAAGAAGCGCTTTTAGACGGAAACATTGATCTGGCGGTTCACAGTGCCAAAGATATGCCGATGGAATTTCCCGAAGGCCTTGGGATCGGCGCGGTTTTAAGCCGGGGGCCGGAACAGGATGTACTGGTCACTTTAGACGGGACAGCTCTTTGCGATTTAAAGCCGGGCAGTGTGGTGGGAACCAGCAGCCTTCGCAGGGAACTGCAGATCAAAAGAGTCAATCCGCTGGTGAAGATTCGGATGATCCGGGGAAATGTGCTGACCAGGCTTCGAAAACTTTCGGAAGGACAGTTTGACGCGATCGTGCTGGCAGCGGCTGGACTTTTGCGGCTGGAGCTTTCAGACAGCAAAGAATATCATTATGAATACCTGAATAAATCTTTGTGCCTTCCGGCGGCGGGACAGGCGATTCTGGCGGTGGAAAGCCGGGACGGCCATCTAAGGGAAGTACTGGAAGCGATTCATGACGCCAAAGCGGCTGTTTCTCTGGCGGCAGAGCGTGCGTATTTGTCTGCCATCGGAGGAAGCTGTAACGCTCCGGCGGCTGCGTTTTCCTGGCTGGAAGAAGAGACGCTTCATATGGAGGCTTTGTTCGCGCCGGACGGACGGCATCTGAAAAGAGCAGAAGGAAGCAAAGTTACAGGCCTTTCTGCTGTAGAGGCGGAAGTGTTAGGGCGGGAACTGGCGGCCAGGCTTTGCAGAGGAAAAGTATGGCTGGTGGGCGCAGGTCCGGGAGATAAACATCTGGTAACGCAGAAATGCTTGTCCTGCATCCGTAAGGCAGATGTAATCATCTACGACAGCCTTGCTACGGATTCTCTGTTAAATGAAGCAAGAAAAGACGCGGAACTTATTTACGCCGGGAAACGTGCGTCAAACCATCATTTAAAACAAGAAGAAACCAATGCCCTTATGATTCGTCTGGCACAAAAAGGAAAAAATGTGGTTCGTTTAAAAGGCGGAGATCCGTTTATCTTCGGAAGGGGCGGTGAGGAAGCCCAGGAGCTTTCAGAGGCAGGGATCGAATACGAGATCGTGCCGGGGGTATCTTCCTGCTATGCCGCGCCTGCCTATGCGGGAATCCCTTTGACACACAGGGACCATGCGTCTTCTTTCCATGTGATTACCGGACATGAAGGAGACCATAAGAAAAAGAACGTGCTTAACTATGCTACGCTGGCAAAAGAAGAGGGGACGCTTGTATTCCTGATGGGTCTTAGAAATCTTCCCAATATCGCCGGGAAACTGATCGAAAACGGGAAGTCTCCCGATACACCTGCAGCAGTTATTCAGGAAGGGACTACAGGCCGTCAAAAAACGGTGACAGGGACGCTTGGAAATATTGTAGAAGAAGCAAGGCGCGCGCAGATCGGAACTCCCGCCATCACTGTCGTGGGGGACGTGGTGTCCGTAGAGAAAGAAATCGCATGGCAGGGCAAAGGAGCTTTGGCAGGCGTGCGGGTACTGGTGACGGGTACGGAGAAGATGGCAGAGAATCAGTGCCGGGTGCTTGAAGCAGAAGGGGCGGAAGCCATTGCGTACAGCCTGATTTATACGGAGCCGCTCCTTACCCGAGAATTAAAAGAGACAGTAGAAGCGCTTAATGAGTACAGTTGGATCGTATTTACCAGCAGTAACGGGGTGGATATTTTCTTTGACTATTTGATCAGTGCAGGAAAGGATATTCGCTGCCTTTCGGGTATCCGTTTTGCGGTTATCGGCGAGGGTACAAAAAAGGCGCTGGAGACAAGAGGAATCCGGGCGGATTTTGTTCCTACAAAATACAGCAGCCGGGATTTTTCCAAAGAATGGGTGCCGGGCCTTACAAAGGAAGACCGGGTGCTTTTACTGCGGGCGAAAGAAGCTTCTTTAGAGCTGAACCGTGCCCTTGAGGCGGCTGAAATTCCATACAAAGCTTTGGCTGTTTACCACACGGCAGTGGATAATAGAAGAAGTGAGGAGCTGGAACGGATGCTTCCCCAAGTGGATTATGTGATTTTTGCCAGCGCGTCGGCGGTAAAAGCATTCGTTTCCATGACAGATGGAAAAAAGATGGAGGCCAAAGCAGTTTGTATCGGTCCGGTGACAGAGAAAGCGGCCATAGAAGCCGGGATGCATGTACACCGGTCGGCAGCAGAATATACGGCGGAAGGGATCCGGGACGTCCTTTTGTATGATGCGGTACTTGCGAAAGGACATAAAGGGTATGGCGGCTGAAGAAAGATTACTTCACGGCGGAAATATATATGACGGCCAAATAGAGAAAAAGATTGCAAAGACCGGTGAGCCGCTTCTGGATAGATCGGAAGAGCACACGT
>CAJUMT010000130.1:3114-9899 GCA_910587495.1 uncultured Lachnospiraceae bacterium
GCCGCTTCTGGATTTTTCTGCAAATATCAATCCTTGCGGGATGCCTGCCAGCGTGAAACAAGCAGTGACGGACGCGCTTTTGGATGCGGTGCATTATCCGGATCCCCTGTGCAGAAAGCTTAAAAAAGCGCTGGCAGAAACCTATGGATTGTCGGAAGATGTATTTATCTGCGGTAACGGCGGGGCGGATCTTATTTATCGCCTGGTTTATGCGCTGCGTCCCATGAGAGCGCTTCTTACAGCGCCTACGTTTGCGGAGTATGAGGAAGCTTTACGGCAGACTGGTACGGAATGTATTTTCTATAGGCTTTTGGAGGATATGAAAGTCCATTATGATATTCTGGAACAGATGGATGCGTCGGTGGATGTGATGTTTCTCTGCAATCCCAATAATCCCACAGGGCTTTTCATTGATCAGGAACTTTTGCTCCAAATCCTTGGAAAAGCGAAGCGGCAGGGAATTTTACTTGTGTTGGACGAGTGTTTTCTGGACTTTACCGGACAGGAAGAACGGTCGCTTGTTTCTTATATAAAAGACACGGGCACTTTATTTATTCTGAAATCTTTTACCAAAATGTATGCCATGCCGGGTATCCGGCTGGGGTATGGCATTTGCAGCGACAGGGAGTTTTTGAACCGCATGGAAGCTGCCGGACAGTGCTGGGGCGTCAGCGTCCTGGCTTCCGCTGCCGGGATTGCCGCCCTTAAAGAGAGGGAGTATAAACAAAGGGCAATCCGCCTGGTAAGAGAAGAAAGGGATTATTTAAAAGACAGGCTGGAGGCTGCCGGCATGCAGGTGTGGGATTCTCAGGCAGATTATCTGTTTTTCCGGGCTCCGGGGATATTGGATTTGTATAAGCGTCTGCTTCCCTATGGCATCCTGATCAGGCGGTGTGATAATTATCGGGGGCTTGGACCGGAATACTACAGAATCGCGGTAAAAGATCATAAGTCCAATGAAAGACTTATAAAAGCCGTGGAAGAAACGATAAAACTCTGAGTAAGAGGTGAATGGATTGGCGAAAGCGATTATGGTGCAGGGTACAATGTCAAATTCGGGAAAGAGTTTTCTGACAGCGGGACTTTGCAGAGTATTTATGCAGGACGGATATAAAACCGCTCCTTTTAAAGCGCAGAATATGGCGCTTAATTCTTATATTACAAAAGAAGGCCTGGAAATCGGGCGCGCCCAGGCTATGCAGGCGGAGGCGTGTAAAGTGGATCCTGTAGCAGACATGAATCCGATTCTTCTAAAGCCTGTCAGCCATGTAGGAAGTCAGGTGATCGTAAACGGAGAAGTCCGGGGTAATATGAAGGCCACGGAGTATTACCAGTATAAAAAAGAACTGGTTCCCGAAGTGCAGGCGGCTTATGAGCGTCTTAACAAAGCTTATGATATTATCGTGATCGAAGGCGCGGGCAGTCCGGCGGAGATCAACTTAGGGGAGGACGGTTTTGTCAATATGGGCATGGCGAAGATGGCAGGAGCTCCGGTTCTTTTAGTGGGAGATATTGACAGGGGCGGCGTCTTTGCGGCTCTTTACGGAACCGTAAAACTTCTAAAAGAAGAGGAACAAAAAAGGATCAAAGGACTTGTGATCAATAAGTTTCGGGGAGATATAAAAATCCTGGAGCCGGGACTTGGGATGATCGAAGACCGGGTCGGAATACCTGTTGTGGGCGTGGTTCCCATGGAACGGCTGGATATTGATGACGAGGACAGCCTGTCCGACCGGCTCGGTCAGGTACACAAAGGAGAAGGCGTGGATGTGGCAGTGATCCGCCTGCCGCATATTTCTAATTTTACGGATTTTTCTGCCTTTTCGCGCATGGAAGGGGTATCTTTAAGGTATGTGGAAGAACCTGGCATGTTAGACGATCCGGATTTGATCCTGCTGCCAGGGACCAAAAATACTATGGATGACCTTACTTGGATGCGGGAATCGGGTATGGAGGCGCTTCTTCTTAAGCAGGCGGAAAAAAAGACCCCCATCATCGGTATCTGCGGCGGCTTTCAGATGTTGGGAAGATCGCTTCATGATCCTTATCATGTGGAACATGGCGGTTTTATGCGGGGCATGGGACTTTTAGATACAAAAACAGTATTTACGGAAGCGAAGACAAGGACGCAGATTCATGGAGTGGTGGAGCAGGGCGCGGGACTTTTTTCCGACTGGAAAGGAAAAGAAGTGTCAGGCTATGAGATCCATATGGGCGTGTCTGAGAATCTGGGAGGCTGTAAGGCGCTGATCCGTCTGTCAGACGGGCGGACAGACGCGCTTTCCAATGAAGACGGAAGCGTGATGGGAAGCTATCTGCATGGACTGTTTGACACGGCAGGCTTTGCGGAAGCGATGATGCGAAGGAGGATGCGGGAGCTGGGGATGGACGATAAAGACTGGAAGTTCGACCTTAATGCGCATAAGGAAAGAGAGTATGATAAACTGGCGGATCTGGTAAGAAGATCCCTGGATATGAAAAAAATATATGAGATACTGGAGGCGGGAATCTGATGCTGGACAAGATAGAGATTGTAAAGCCTATGGAGATTGAAAAAAGAAGCATGGAGATCATCACTGAGGAATTAAACGGGATGACATGGCCGGAACCTCAGTTTTCGATTATCAAAAGATGTATTCATACGTCTGCGGATTTTGACTATGCGGACAATCTGTGTTTTTCTGAGGAGGCTGCCATGCTGGGAGTGAGGGCGCTTCGCCGCGGCGCGGTCATTGTGACCGATACAAAGATGGCCTGGTCGGGTATTAACAAGACAAAACTGGCGGAATACGGCGGGGAAGCATACTGTTATATGTCTGACGAAGATGTGGCCAGGGAAGCTAAGGAAAGAGAATGTACCCGGGCCGCCGTCTGCATGGAGCGCGGAGCCGCGCTGGACAAAGAGGTTATTTTCGCAGTCGGCAATGCGCCGACGGCGCTGATCCGTCTGTATGAGTTAATACAGGAAGGAAAGGTTCGCCCGGCGCTTATTATTGGTGCGCCGGTAGGATTTGTCAACGTGGTGGAAGCCAAAGAATTGATTATGACGGCAGGCGTACCCTATATCGTTCCGCGCGGACGTAAAGGAGGCAGCAATATCGCGGCGACGATCTGCAATGCGATGCTGTATGCAAATGTATAGAGAAAGCCTATAGGCTTAGAGCGTGTTATATAAGGAGAGTGAACATTGGAGAGACTTAATAAGATTGTAAAAGGTATTAAACCTGTTGACCGGGATGTGATGGAAGAGGCCTGGAAGTGCTGGGATTCTTTGTGTAAGCCGCTACGGGGGCTGGGATGGCTGGAGGAGGTACTCGTGCAGATTGCGGGCATTTATGGGACGACGCATCCGCATCCGGATAAGCGGGCGGTGGTGATTATGGGCGCGGATAACGGCGTAGTGGAAGAAGGCGTGACCCAGACGGACAGTTCGGTGACCATTCAGGTGCTGGAAAATATGGGGGACAGGCTTTCTACGGCGTGCGTGATGTGCAGCCTGGCGAAGTGTGAGTTATTTCCTGTGAATATTGGTTCCCTGACGGACGGAAAACATCCGCGGATTTTGAATCGGGTGATCCGTCATGGTACAGGAAATATTGCCAAGGGACCGGCGATGACAAGGGACGAGTGCATACGGGCGGTTCTTGTGGGCGTAGATATAGTGAGAGAGCTGAAAGAGGCGGGTTATAATTTGATCGTAACCGGAGAGATGGGGATTGGCAATACGACGACCAGCTCTGCCTGCGCGGCAGTTTTGTTTGATCAGAAAGTGGAAGACGTGACCGGACGGGGGGCGGGGCTTTCCACCGAGGGACTGGACCGTAAAATGCAGGCGATCAAGAAGGCAATCCATGTCAATCAGCCGGATAAAGAGGATGCGATTGACGTGATCTCAAAGATCGGAGGACTGGACATCGCGGGGATGGTGGGCTGTTATCTGGGAGCCGCCTACTGTCGGATGCCGATTTTGATCGACGGATTTATCTCGGCGGTTGCCGCGTATCTGGCGGGCATGCTCTGTGAGACTGCCAAAGAATATATGATATGTACCCATTTTTCAGCTGAACCAGCTTCCCGGCTCGTGGTGGAACGTCTCGGTATGAAAGCGCCTCTGCATGCGGACATGCATTTGGGAGAGGGGACCGGCGCCATTATGGGATTGTCCCTGATCGACCAGGCTTTGAACGTCTATTATCACCTGACTACCTGGGACGGAGGAAAAGTGGAGGCGTATACGCATCAGGTGTAGGTACATATGGAACAATTCGTCTATAAGAATCATAAAAAATTAAGATATGGACATACTACCGGTTCCTGTGCGGCGGCGGCGGCCAAAGCGGCGGCTTTTATGCTGTTATCAGGGAAAGAGAAAAAGTATGTGGATCTGATGACGCCAAAGCAGATCCTTTTGCATCTGGAAGTGTTGGATATTGTTAGAAGCGAAGAGTCTGTCAGCTGTGCGGTCAGAAAAGACGGCGGCGACGATCCGGATGTGACAAACGGCGTTCTGGTATATGCAAAAGTGTCTTGCATAAAAGAAGAAAATATTGCGGACGAACACAGCCGCATTCAGATTGAAGGCGGCGCGGGCGTGGGCAGGGTCACGAAGCCGGGGCTTGAACAGCCTGTAGGGGCGGCGGCGATCAACAAAGTTCCGCGTCTTATGATCTGTGAGAATGTGCTGGAAGTCTGCGGTCAGTTTGATTACACCGGGAGTCTAAAGGTTGTCATTTCCATACCGGAGGGAGAAGCGCTGGCAGATAAGACATTCAATCCCAGGCTTGGTATCCTCGGCGGCATCTCGGTTCTTGGCACCAGCGGTATCGTGGAACCTATGAGCGAGCAGGCGCTGATCGATACGATTCGTGTGGAGATTCGCCAGAAATTATCAAACGGAAACGAATACCTTCTGATCGTACCGGGAAATTATGGTATTGATTTTCTGGAAACATACGGGCATGGGCTTACCTTGTATGACGCGGTAAAATGCAGCAATTTTATAGGAGAAGCGCTGGACGCCGCTGCGGAGTTCGGCGCGAAGGGCGTGCTGCTTGTGGGGCATATCGGAAAATTTGTCAAGTTGGCGGGCGGTATTATGAATACCCATTCCCATAATGCAGACGCCAGGATGGAGCTTTTAAGCGTCCATGCGGCGCTTCTGGAGGCGCCGGTATCCCTTCTTTCCCGTATGATGGAAAGCGTAACTACAGACGACGCTTTAAAATATCTGCAGGAAGCAGGCCTTATAGGGTCTGTAATGGAAAGGCTGCTGGATCGGATGGAATTTTATGTCAATCAACGGGTGCAAAACAAGATGGAGTCCGGAATACTTACCTTTTCCAAGGTGTATGGTATCCTGGGACAGACTGCAAACGCACCGAAGCTGGCCGAAAAGATCGCTGGTCAAAACAGGCCGGGAGGGCAGGCATGAAAACGAAGATTATCAGTTTTACAGATCATGGGGCGCTGTTGGCGAAAAAACTGACGGAGGCGTTTAAAGAGAAAAACATCCGGTGTGAAGCATATGTGAAAAAAAAGAATCCTGCACTTTCAGAGGATGTCCGGATGGTTACGGAACCATTAAAAGCATGGACGAAGAAGCAGTTTTCGGAAGCGGACGTACTGATTTTTATCGGAGCCGCCGGGATCGCGGTCAGAAGCATCGCTCCGTTTGTGCAGAGCAAAAAGACAGATCCGGCTGTCCTTGTGATGGATGAGCAGGGAAAATATGTGATCTCTTTGCTGTCCGGGCATATCGGGGGGGCCAATGCCATGACGCGCCTTGTGGCGGAGATCTTAGGTGCGGAACCGGTGATCACAACAGCTACGGATCTTAATGGAAAGTTTGCTGTTGATGCTTTTGCTGCCAGAAGGGATTTGCATATGGATTCTATGGAGTATGCAAAAGAGATCGCGGCGGAACTGGTGGCAGGAAGGCATGTGGGGATGCGAAGCGCCTTCCCGGTCTTTGGTTCTGTGCCGGGAGAATTGGATCAGGAAAGGCAGTTTTCAGTGGGCTTTACGATAGATGTCAGAGAAAACACTCCTTTTTCCCATACGCTCCATTTGATTCCACGGATTGTCGTACTGGGGATCGGGTGTAAAAAGGATACGGATCGGACGCATCTGAAAGAGGCGGTGATGCGGACTTTGAAAAAGTATCATATATTTTCGGAAAGTGTATGCCGGATTGCGTCCATTGATCTGAAAAAAGCGGAACCGGCGCTCCTTGCGCTGGCGGACGAACTGCATGTACCTTTTGAAACGTATACATCTGAGGAACTGATGCAGGTACGTTCAGAGCATGAATTTTCGGAATCGGATTTTGTAAAATCCGTTACGGGGGTTGGAAATGTCTGTGAGCGTGCAGCGTTAAAAGGCGCCGGGGCAAAGCGGCTGCTGATCCCGAAGACGGCCTGTGACGGTGTGACGGTGGCGGCTGCCGCTATGGATTATACGGTCTGTATGGAGGAATGAAAAGATGAAACCGGTGATCATATTTGCGGGAACGATAGAGGGAAGGACTCTGTCTGAATATCTGTCCGGACAAAAGGTTCGGGTAACGGCGTGCGTAGCGACGCAGTACGGCGAGACGCTGCTTGAAGAAAGTGAGTATTTAAAAGTCCGCGCAGGCCGTATGAACCGGGAAGAAATGGCGGATTTTATTATAAAAGAGTCTGCCGTGCTGGTAGTGGACGCGACCCATCCATATGCGGTGGAAGTATCAGAAAATGTGTGGGGAGCCTGCTGCGACAGCGGCGCGGAATACATTCGTCTGCTCCGTG
>CAJUMT010000131.1 GCA_910587495.1 uncultured Lachnospiraceae bacterium
TAACGGGAACAAAATCCGGAACCGTAAAAGAGAACAGGTTTAAAGCTCGTATCACCGCGTTTACGCCTCCTTGTATTCCTTTTATCATCTGATTCACATTTCCGATGATCGCCCGCATAGGCGCAGACAAGAAGCTTGACAAAGTATCCCAAATGCCTTTGAAGATGTTTCGTACGCCTTCCCAGGACTTTTTCCAGTCTCTCGAAAATACACCGGATAGAAATTGCAGCAGCCCTTTTGCGGAGGTCATAAAGCTGCTCAATATTTTCCAAATCCCTTCAAAAACAGTCAGAAAAGTATTGCCCATTGATGAAAGAACCGGCGCGACCGCAGGCATTATTCCGATTTTGGTATATCCTTTTTTATGTACGGCGGTAGCTTTCTCAGGTCAAAGCTGGAAATCGTTTCAGAACATGTACTCCAAAGTTTTTTTGCTTTTAGTAATTGTAGTTTGTCTAACATTCTTCCATCCCCTTTTTTATTTAAAGCGTTCCAAAACGTCTGCATCTATCGTCTGCCTTCCAACGTACTGTTTCGCAAATTTTATCGCACTTGGCTCAATCTCTGCACTGCCATTTCCTGCATTAACTTCTGGCCTGCTTTTAAGAAATTTTTGCACCGCTTCATTTTGTGCATTTACATTTGTTTCTTTGATAAGCATCGCTATGTTTTCATGAAAAGTATCTTCATCTTTTTCAAGCATGGCACGGGCTGTCTCTTCCGCTTTTTCCTTTTTCATTCCCATCCCAACAAATTCTTTCTGGTAATTTATAACTTCCAATTCCCTGCGCAATTTTTCAATTTCCTTTTCCCGCGCTTCGTCTTTCTGTTCTCTTTTTCTCTCATCCTCTTCATGGTCCGTAAGTACGCGCTTGAAATGTGCCTTTTCAGACAAAGCTCTGTCCAGAAGATTTTTCAAATGAGCATTTTTTGCTCTTTCCCGCGCAAGCTCCTGTTCAAGCTCTTGAATTGTTGGCTTTTTATTTTTATCCATTTTCATCTCCCCTTACTCATATTGTCTCAACATTTCCGCATCAACTTTTTGGAAGCGTGTCCCGTACTCTTTCGCATTTTTTGCTGTTTGATTAATTTTAGACTGATTTTTAGATGCATTTTCTTTCGCTTTTTGCTCTGCTCCAATGCCGCGCAGAGTGAAATATTCAATAGCAGTTTTTTTATTTGGAAGATCATCAGAAATACTTTCCAACCTGCTTAAAATATCCGGAATTTCTTCTTCAAGTTTGTTTGCTTTTTCTTTATCTACTGCGCCTCCGTATGGGGCGATAATAGAATCTACTTTATTCATAATCTCTTCCTTTTCATCTTTTCTGAGTTCGTATTTAATCGGAGCTTTCAAGGTATCAAACATATTTTCTAATCGATTCAGGACACAATTATCATCATTTAAGAAATTCGCTGCGTACATGAGGTGATATGTTTGATATTCTCCATAATTTATTCCTTGGTATGTCCACTCACTAAGTAGATCGCGCCCTGGAAAGTCAGGAGCTTTTCCAGCATACGTTTTAACCGCGTTTTCTGTATTCTTTCTGGCAGATTCGATTTCTTTTGTAAACGTATCCATATCCCAAATATCCACCAAAAATCCGGCCTTTTCTGCTAAGCCCGAGAATATGCGAAAACCAAACCAAGAATCAGACACGCTTTTTTCAATCGTTTTTAATTCTGACAATGAGAGCTTCAGATTGAACTGTTGAATCAGATTCAAGGTTTGCAGTATATCAGGTTTTATCGGCTTCATGATAAAACGCTGAAAATCTTCTTCTATTTCATTAAAAACAGGTCTGATTTCTGCTATTGTAATATCAACATTACCTCTGGCTTCACCTGCGTATTTTGGCCATGTATTTATCATAAATTCTTCCTTAAATCCCTGTTCACTAAATTTTTCTCTTGCGCGTTTTTCCTTCTGTTTATATTCAGAAGCAAGCTTATCCATGTCTGCATTATGTTTTCGTATAATATCTTTTATGCGCGTAAATTTCGTCATGTTTTTTTACTCCTTTTCATTAAAATAATCCGTTACATCCAATGTTTTAAAATATCGTCTCGCCGCATTTCCGCAGCGGTCTTCTGAACCTTTTTTAATTCTTTTTTCTGATCCGGGGAAACGTAATGGCCGTATTTCCCCCAATCTTCCAATATCTTGTTTCGCTTTTCATTTTCTTCGCGTTTTTTTCTCGCATATTCCAAAGCTTCACGACCGTCCAATGTCTTTGAAAGTTCCCTTTGTTTCAACAACCTCATAGATTCCTCACGTTCATAATTATTCATCCTTTTTCCTCCTTTTAATTTTTTGAAATATTTTCCCCATTTGTAGGCACAAACTGATCCGGGGTTTTACCCCAGTACCTTGCCTGAAAACTTCTCGCTATTCCGTCAGTGACTGTATAGGTTAGAGTAATGTCTATGTAGTCTCCGACCTTATAAAGCGCCTTCGTTTTGGGTGTTAATGGGATCTCTGTTGTCGCATCCTCCCCAAACGGTCGGGGAAGCTGTATCATGATTCCCTCCGGCGTAAGATCCAGGGCCTTAAAAGCCCAGATGCCCGCCTCTCTTCGGTACGATTTGTTTAATTGGATTTCGTTGTAGTCCATGTTTTTTGATCTCCTTTTTTTATTTTTTTGGAATTTTGGGCTTCGCGTGGTGGAACGCTTTTATTGTTTTTCGGAACTCGTGGGACTTACCCAGGCGCCGCCCGCCTCCTTTCCAGACCCCTACCCGGCCATGATCTCCACCGCCTGCGCCATGGAACCGCCACCAGCACGCCCACATCCATGGCTAAATATGCTTCAAATACCTTTTCTATCAGCCAAAACCCTGCGAACCCCATTGATTTCCTAGCTTTATTGACTATATGTTCTAATTCATGTTTCTATATGCCAATTTTTGGTGTAACGCGTCGTAAAACCTTAATTTAACGACGTGATAAACCTTATATTATCAGATAATTAATTGAATTATTCCGTTAAAACAAACAAATTCAACCGGCATATGCTTAAATTGTCTGATAATTTGTTTAGTCCAGCCCTTCTGGAAGCTGTGGCCTTTCCCGAAACTCTTCCAACGCCTGGTAACGGCTGCGGATCTCTTCCCGGGAAAGCTGTGTAATCTGTCCCGCCATATCACCATTAGTAGTGATCCTAAATTCAGATGTATTCAAATAACCATGATTGTTTGATATGTCATTCAGGTATACAACTGGTGGTATTTTAAAGCGATATGCCAGCTGTTTTTTTGATGCCAAAATGCAGTCTTTAATATAGGTGATCGCTTCTCCCCAAGTCGTGCTACGCTTAGCATAGTTAAGTATTGTCTGCCTTGTAAGTCCGAGAAATGTACACCATCCTTCAATGTCTGGTATTAGTTTTTCTTCGTTTTCTACGTTCGCATCTCTGATGTATTGAAAGTATCTCTTTGTTCCTTCAAAAAAAGCGTTTAATCCTTCTTCGGAATTTTCATATATAGCTACTTTTCCGGCTTGTCTATTTCCGATCTGTTCGATGGAAACTTCCAGCAATGCCCCCAGATCTGCCATATTGCCCGGTTCTTCATCAATCTTTACATACTTTTTAGCATAAGCACCCATTTTTCTTACCCCCCTTTCATCACGTTTACTAAAATCATCATTTTTCATTAAAATCACCTCGTTTCATGTCTTTTTTAGTGTCAAACTGTTTGCGTGCAACTTGCCCTTCCTCCCCTAACAATCCGTTAGCACCTGTTCCCCTCAACAACTCCGGGCTCTGGGGGATATCTCCCCTTACCCTCCATGACGCTCTGTGCGCCCGATACAGCCTCTTTATCATGTTTACCCTTCACCCGTTCGCCTCCTGCACTTATACGACATATAAACGCCTGCCAGCGCGGTAAATCATTGTGCATTGTTATCCCTCCTTTGCAGTTCCGCAAGCGTTGCCGCCAGCAGACTCTTCATAAATGCCTGTTGTGGCTTGCCTTCGTAGGTATCCATAATGGAAGCTGCCTCGTCGGTTGTCCTCTCCCAGTCAACGCGCTCCGTCGCGTATCTCTTGTGGAAATCCCAGGCGGTTTTCCAAATAGCAAAATATGTCCCTTTAAAATCCACATCACACCATCCTTTCATTTATCAGGCCTTATAAAATAAGAACTTATGTTCACCGGCAGAACCGGCGGCATTTTTGGCGCTATTTTCTTTATATATTATTTACTGTTTATCTTATCTTCCTATGTAAAACATGCCGATAGTGCCGGTAAGTACATAAAACCATTTAATTTACCTGCTTTTTTACCGGCAGGTTTAGTCTTTTATGTGCCGTTTAAATGCCGATATTTGATTAAAAACTGCCGGTGTTTTTACTGAAAAGGAAGTTCCTCAAGCTGTCCAGGAGCCAGTTCCATGAAACCGGCACTTTTTTCGGCGCTTTTTTCGGCATTCTTTCCTGTGGAAATGCCGGTAAAATACCGCTCATTCTTCCCCTTCGTTTCTCCAAGGCCTTTTGCCCTCAATGCTCTGAAAAACCCATTCTTGGTCAATGGCTGGCGCTCTTCAATGCTGCAATACTTAATAAAGTCTGCAAATGCCGCGCCCCGTTCAATTTTGAGTCCTGTATCCATTGTGCAGCAATTTTCGATCCATCCTTCCACGACATCTGAATCTGATCTCATTTGCATTACCGCCTGTTCGCTGTTTTTGGATACCGTTATGCTTCCCTTCTGGTATATCTCATGCAGCGCTAAAACCGATATCCGAATAAAATAGTGAATTTCTTTTATGAGTTTACTCGCAAGTTCTGTATCCTGCTTTTCCGGCTGCCTGTCCATCTTCAAGACAAGCAGTCGCCGGTAAAACCCGTTTGTCCGCTCAGCCCGAATCAAAGGGAGCATATTAGTACTAAAGATTAATCGGGCATAGTTGCGGAACATAAAAGCGTTCTCACCCTTGCGCTCTGCGGACATCATGTCTTCCCCCAACAGCTTCTTGATCGTGCTGTCATCTTCCAGGGCTTCATTTGACAAGTCCGCGCATGAGTTTAAAAGTTTGCCAACTAAAATAGAAGTCGCGAAACGCCTGCTCAATTCTTGCATGGATACATTGCTAATATTATCAATCCCAACAGCCGTTTCAATTAGTCTTATGAGTACGCTCTTCCCAGTTCCCCCCAGTCCGCAGATGATTAAAAATTTTTGTTGGCTTGTGTCAGCCGTAAAACATAAACCGGCATATTCAAGCAGCATTTTCCGGTCATCCTGTCTATCGAATATAAAACCCAAAAATTGTTCCATTTCTTTTCCGTTTATTGCCTGCTTTACATCCGAATACAGATAAGGCAATTGGTTAATCGTCAAATATTCTGGGCTATGCGGAACTTCTTTTAGAGTTTTCGCGTCAACCATGCAGTCGCGAAAACTAATATAGCTTTTCGGAAAATTGTTTAATTCCGAAAAATCCTTTTGTAGTTCTTCGGCATCAACAATCAAAGTATAAATGCTATTGATTACCCGGCTTTTGATAAATTGTTCGTATAAAAGCCCGCGAATAATCTGCTTTAATTTCGTTCCATTTCTGTCAGGACGATACGCCCCACCCTGATAAATGTAAGGGAAACTACACACAAAAATTGAATAGCTATTTTTGATATGCTCAAAAACCTTGTAATCAAAGACAGATATAGGCGTTCCGTATTTAGATAAATGATGAAATTCATCTAAATTTTTACTTTTACCATCCAACCCTGCACCTCCTATCACGTCCAGGCTCTCTTTGTGTTTCAAATTCTGCCTGCATCTGGATCTCTTTCAGCTCTTCATCCGTCGCCTCAAACGCGCCTTCTTCTTTTAGAATGTCCAACACATCCAGCAACCATCGCGGACGGTCGCTTGGAAGCCCCAAAAAGGCATTAGACTTAAGCCTCCGATAGCGACAAGATGCGACGCACAACGTGTCAAGCTTCCATGTGACTTCACTTAACCAAGACCTGATCGTGATCCAATCGTCGCCGAATGGATTCAACAAATTGAGCATATCTATAAGCTGTTTTTCCTGCTTCTTTAAATCATAAACGCAGCTGAGCAACGCTGAAAAAAATTCCTGCCTTCTGGCTTCCTTCCGCTCTTCTGCCTGCTTCTGCAATTGGATTTTCCGTCGTATATCTTCCCGCGTCCCTTTTTCGCCAATTGGCAACTCGTAAAAATCGCGCAATAATTGTAGGCTTTGCCAATTATTACAGCCTTTCACATAAGAAACAAACCGGATAATATCGCCGCCGTATCCAGCGTTAGAAAAATCAACGAAACTGTTTGTTTGCGGCCTTAAAATACAGCTCCAATGCTTGTCCTCCGAAGCGGGCGACTTAACAACATAATTCGTTCCCAGCTTCTTAGGAGTCATATAAGAATCTTGAGCAACTCGAAGGATTCCTATCCGGTCTAAGTAAAATTTTGCTTCTATAAAATTTTCCCGAGACATTAAAGATTAACCTCCTAACTTGTTGAAGGGTAGCGACTGACTTCGTGTGTCAGCCGGTAAAAATTTTGTTATACTCTCTTCGTTCTCATTCTGAAACAGCTTCGATAAAAGCTCTGACTTTTGCAACATTCCAAAGCGTCCTTTTTCCGATTTTCACCTTGGCCTGTGCAGCTTCTCCAATTCTGACGGCAGTGGGATATCCCGAATGTAGAAGTTCCATCAGGTCGGGCGTTGTAATCGTTATTGTTCCATTGTGTAACTTATATTTGGGTTGTGGTGTCATGTTTTCCCTCCTGTTCGTTTGATTGTTTTGTTTGCACTTCGTCTTTGTTTGTGCTAGAATAATCTTACATCATTTCCATGTTTTGCGTAAGACAACTATTATTATACTTTTTATTAATTGGAGGTGGCTTATTTGGGTAGTGTAGGGTGTATTTCTGTTACACTTTTTAAGGAACTAAAGAAAAAAAGAGGTTTCACTAATAAATCTATTGCGAATTTTATTGGTGTTACTGAGGACGCCGTCAAGCAATGGATTCGTAAAGACCTTATACCAGAACAACATGCATCCGCTCTCGCTGAACTTTTTAATGTTGACATTAATTATCTTTATGGAAGACAGGCGTATGAACGCGTTGACGATTATATTGAGTCCGTTATATCAAATGTTACTTCTTCAAATATAAAAGAACTTACTGGCCTTCCAGATGAAGTTATTACAAACCTTAATGATGGCACGATCAAAAGAGTTATCGGCGAGTTGATGTCACATGAATTATTTAGCCGTCTTATCTTTGATATTTTTATTTATATTCATTCTCAAAACAAAAGTTTTTCAGTTGAAGACAGTTCTTCTTTTGATGGTATTAATTTTCCAGTCACTGATTCAAAGGTTAAACGATATTTCCAACAGGAAGTCATTCAAACATTTACATCTATTATTGATGACTTATACAAAGTACACACACCTGAGATGAATTACAATCATGACTATCGTGTAATAACAGAGCTTTTCAAAAATATCCATAAATATCACCTGTATGAAGCATCATTAGATAAACTTGTAGAATCATATATAAAATGCCTCAAGGGAGATTATTTTGATGAATTAAAAAATATGCAATGCAAAGACATTATCAACAACTACAAGCAACTTGCGGAAAAATTTGATATCCCCCTCGATCAATCCCCTGGCGGATAATCTGATATTTTTTCTGTACCTTTTTTTGTACCTTTTCATTAAAGAAAGACAAAAAAAGACCAAGTAATTTTCTTTACTCGGCCTTAAAAAAACCAGTTACTTATAGTAAGATCAAATAAGACTAGCAAACACTAGTTCTATTGCTATCAGTCAATCAATTTGTTACAGAACAGGAGAACTTCTATATTATGGCAGGCTCAACACTTGGAACTTTACTGTCCGTCACCACCTGGGGCGAATCCCACGGCAAAGGTGTCGGAGTTGTGATCGACGGATGCCCCGCAGGGCTTCCGCTTTCAGAAGCAGACATACAAATCTATCTGAACCGCAGAAAACCCGGGCAGTCACGGTTTGTCACTCCCAGAAAAGAAGACGATACCGTAGAAATTTTATCCGGCGTCTTCGAAGAACGCACCACCGGTACTCCCATCTCGCTGATCGTCAGGAATACATCCCAGCGCTCAAAAGATTACAGCGAACTGGCATCCTGCTACCGTCCCGGGCATGCAGATTATACTTACGACCGTAAATACGGCTTTAGGGATTACACAGGCGGCGGTCGTTCCTCGGGCAGAGAAACCATCGGACGTGTGGCGGCAGGCGCGGTCGCCGCAAAGATACTCGCCGAGTTGGGCGTCACAGTAACGGCCTACACAAAAGCAGTCGGTCCTGTGTCTATCAATTATGACTGTTTTGACCTGTCAGTCATGGAGCAAAACGCGGTCAATATGCCGGACGCTAAAGCCGCCCAGCTTGCGCAGGCACATCTGGATACTTGCAGAGAAAAGGGAGATTCCTGCGGAGGCGTGATAGAGTGTGTGATCCAGGGACTTCCTGCAGGCATAGGAGAACCCTGTTTTGAAAAATTAAACGCCAATTTAGCAAAAGCCGTTTGTTCCATCGGCGCGGTAAAAGGGTTTGAGATCGGAGACGGGTTCGCCGCTGCGAACAGATTCGGAAGTGAAAATAACGATGCTTTTTATAGGAAGGATGACGGAAGTATCGGGAAAAGGACAAACCATGCAGGCGGCGTCCTGGGCGGTATCAGCGACGGAAGCGACCTGGTTTTCCGGGCTGCTTTTAAACCTACGCCTTCTGTCAGTATCAGACAGCAGACAGTCAACCGTTCGGGGGAAGAGATTGAGATTTCTGTCCACGGACGGCATGATCCGATCATCGTCCCCCGGGCGGTGGTAGTGGTGGAATGTATGGCCGCTTTAACTGTACTGGACCTTCTGATGGTAAGCATGACTTCCAGACTGGACAGAATCAAAGGTTTTTTTGACCATATGTAGCCCATAAAGGAAGCCGCAGCTTCGTTAATATAAAAGCTGCGGCTTCCCCTTTTTAGACTCTGATCTTACAGCATGGACTCCGGTTTAAAAAGAGATTTCACATGCGCGACCTCTTCATCCGTCGCCTTGGATGCAGGTACATAGTAGGATTTTTCCCGGGCAATCTGATAGAGCTGCTCCTGGGAAGTCTCCGCTTTGTTCCTCATCTGTTTTAATGTCTGCTTCAACTGCGGGTTTTCACTCTGCGTAATATAACCCGCATACATTTTCAGCTCACTGTTGATTCCAACCAGCGCGTCGCTTACCATTGTTTTCTCATCCATCTAATGCGTCCCTCCTATTTCAGAAATCCCATTAATTGCTGTTTGTTTTCTTTGGCAGACTGCGCAGCCTGCTCAAAGTACTGCTTTATCTGCGGGTCCGTAGACTGCTTTGCATATGCAGTAAATTTGTCATAACAGGTTTCGTGGCCTCCGATCAGATGGCGGAGATTTTGTACATCCAGTTCTGATAAATCTGACATTTTAAACCCTCCTATTTAAGTTCCGCATATCCCCTACCAGTATTCTCCTACCCAGGGGAGTTTCCATCCGCTTTGCTTCTGTAAACTCCCCTGCATACTGTCCGGGGATATGCTGTTTTAAGTTCCGCATATCCCCTACCAGTATTCTCCTACCCAGGGATATGCGGTTTAACTTTTATTTACAGAAGTAGTATGTGAAAATAAGGAGGATTTATTCAGCCAGTTTTTTCTTTACTTAAGAAGTCATACTGTCATACAACGCTTCATACTGTCTGGCTGAGCTGTTCCATGAAAAATCTGCTTCCATCGCCCGTTTTACCATTTTATTCCAGGATTTTTTCTTATCATAATAGACCGCCTGGGCATAACGGATCGTGGCAAGCATCTCATGAGCATTATAATTGCTGAAGC
>CAJUMT010000132.1 GCA_910587495.1 uncultured Lachnospiraceae bacterium
CTGTGTGACTGGAGTTCAGACGTGTGCTCTTCCGATCTCTCCTATGCGAAATATAATAATTTCAAAAAAGAAATATACTACCCTTCCTCCCCAATGAAGATAATGTTCCTGGAGAAAATGGAAAATCTCTGATATTCCATAAGCCATCCCCAATGGATTATCAAAAGCAATATACGACAAACTGGCATACCCATAATCATCAAAATACATATACACATAATGATGCTGCCAAAAGATTAACATAGAAAATATAATAATGGTTGCCCAATATATTTTTTTACCCATATGAACCCTTTAACCCCCTTCATTCACTAGGGAGATAATACCCTATCCAAAATATCAGACAGCTCATCTAATCCGAAATGTTGCTTATACAATATTAATGCTACAACACTCGTATATTCCGGAAGCTTTTTGTTCTCATACCACAATAAATCATGCTCCAAGCAATCCACACACACTCTCTTTACATTTAATCCTGTTGCTTCCATACTATACCTCATTTTATCTGGATGTTTACATGGACGGTTTATTTTACATTGGCATGATTTACATAATCTGCAGCTTCCGCTTAATAAAGAATATCCGCCTGCATGCTTCTCAATATCACGAGCAGATTTCTCTATAAGCGACTTCAATGTAACATTTGCGGCTTTTACAGCCAGATATTTATTTTTTATATCAGTATAGTATTTCATTTCTGTTGAAAAGCAAAGCAAACAAGCGGAAGAATATTTTTTTTCGATTTCCGGAAATGCGTGGGAAAATGGAGGGCAGCTCCACTTTTTTCCATAGTTCACACAACCATTTCTGCAGGCTCCCTCTATCTGTTTTCCTTCATAATAATTCTCAAAAATGGAAGTGTCAGTAAATAATTTACCTTTCGCTTTAATAAATATCGTCCTGGTAGATAATGTCTTTTTTCTCTCCACAATCAAGCTATCTTCCATCCTATAACCCAGACATCTTTCTCATCATCCGCTGAACCGGACATTTTTCTCCACAGTCAGTTTTTGACATCTGCCGCTCTATAAATTTTCTTTCAAGCTCTAAATATCTTGAATGAAAATAAATATTTTCCAAAGATGAATCATAAATCGTATCCGGATAAACTACATTATTAGCTTCATCCACAAGCTGGACATATTTAAATGCTTCGCATCCAAATACTTTTCCGTCATAACGAATACAAAGCTTATTTTTTCCGGCATAACAGCAATATTCATCATTGTCTATCTGCAAAGGAATTCCAATTCTTATTTTATCACATAGAATTTTCTTAAGTTTCAATTTTAGCCTTTCATTCTCTTCTTTACTCAAAAACAGCATTTCCACATTCTGTGCAGCTCTTCCATGAGGAACCAGCCCTAAAAAGCTTACTTTATTCACATTCGACCTGGATGCAAATTCCAAGATATTTTCTACTTCTCCAACATTTATTTTAGTCGGAACAAAATGGATCTCTGTATAAATCCCTAAACTTTGAGCTTTGTCAATGCTTTCAAATACAAATTTCTGGCATCCGATCGTTCCCATAAATGCATTATATACACTCTCATCTATAGCCGGCAGATCAAATATTATTTTATCCACCGATAATCTATGTAATTCATGTAATACTTCCAATGAGATACTTTCCGCTTTTCTCATATCATTCAAAACGATTCCGCTGGTGTACACATAAATAGCTATTTTTTTCTTTTGCATATTGCACAATTTCCAATAGCCCCTCATGTAAGAAAGGCTCGCCGCCAGAAATACTTAAAATCTCCGTATTTAAATTTGAAGCACTGTCTATGATATCTCTGATTTTTTCAGTCTCCCGTAAGGTGTCTGTTATTATTTAAAATCAAGTATAATCCCAGCATCCAGACTCTGATCACATGAAATACATGATCTCTATAGTATGCATCGCTCCCATATAAAACACCCTCAAAATCTATATAATTTTTGTGATACTCATTAAGTTTATATAAGACAATTCGGATTCCTCTGATGTGTACTTCTTCACAATTGCGCTTTTGCTAAAAGTATCACAAAACCCAATAACTTCGTCAAGCAGCATTTTATCCTTAATTTCTACCATATAGATAAACCCTCCATTTGCCATACAGCTATACTAATTTCGCATCTACGCCTCAATCGCTATTATACCATGCGTACAGATTTAGTTCGATAAATTTAGTGATATATTTACTAAGCAAACATCCCTTTATCCCCACCTTCGCTGTATCCGGGTTAGACTAAACTCAAAACAACACCTATCAAAAATATACTTGCTTTCCGTTCGACAAAAGTATATAATAAATTATCATAAAAAAGATAATCCGTCAGGAAAAAGAGGTGATCTATCATAGAAAAAAGACGCGTAGGCCGACCAACGGACAATCCAAGAGGCGAACGCCTGGGATTCCGTGTGTCAGAAGAAGAAAGCAAAATGATTAAATACTGTATGGAAAATCTTCATATGCCTAAAAGTGATATCTTAAGGCTTGGGATCCGCAAAGTTTACGAGGAAACAAAAGGAACTGCCGAAAAATAGGCAGTCCTTGAATAGGGGAGTCCCAGCGGCTCCCGTTCGAGTTTTTCTCACTGCTTCGCCAAACCGAATCAAAGACGCCCACCTTACAGTGAACGTCTTTTTTCTTTCTTCCTTGGGTACGGCGTTTTTTCATCAGTCAGATCGAGCAGATAGTCTACGCTCACTCCATGGAATCTGGATACTTCGATCAGCAGACGCAGCGGGATTTGGACTTCTCCCCGCTCATAATTGCTGTATACGCGTTGGCTGCATCCTAAATACTCTGCCATCTGTGTCTGTGTCAAATCTTTGTCTTCCCTCAAGTTTCTAATTCTTGGATACATTATCTTTCACCCCTATATTAAGATAGTTCATAAAGCTGCTGTATGTACATTTTTAGCGGAAATACCGCTTAATTTTATTTCAGATATACCTCTTCTTTCAGAGTAGTCCGATACAAGTCTTCGAACGCGTCCAACATCTTTTCTTCTGAAAAGACTTCCTCCACTCTCCTGCGTCCTGCTCTGCCTTTTTCTTCTAGGACAGCTTTATCAGAAAAGGCCTGGATGATAGTGTCTGCCAGCGCCCCGGCGCTCACTTCCGAAGCGATCCAACCGCAGGAAGATTTCAAAATCTCCGGCATGGTACAGACCGGAAAAGCCGCCACCGGCGTCTGGCAGGCCAAAGCCTCAATATTCGTAAGGCCAAAAGTCTCATACAAAGACGGATTGACCAGAAGGTCCGCTGCGGCGTAAAACTCGTTTAACGCTTTTTGTGAATCAAGATACCCCAGCCGACGGATCTCAAAGGTCCCGTCCAGTTGTTCCAAAAGACCGTTCTCCCGCCCTGCTACCAGCAGAATATAATTCATTGCATCATGGATATGGGACAGTGCTTTTAGTAAAAAATCCATCCCCTTTAATTTTTTTTGCGGATCCGCCGCAATAAACCCTATGATATTTTTTGTATCCGTAAGGCCGTACTGCGCGCGTACTTTTTGTTTGTCTAGCGGTTTCCAGGCATGGATATCCAGGCTGTTATAAATACGCCTGCACGGCAAGCCTTTTAAATGAGAAGCTTCAAACTGCTCATACATCCATCCGGATGGTACGGTAAAAAAAACCGGATACTGACGAAACGCCTTTTTTTTGGATTCCCACAGACGATGGGATAAATCCTTACGAAGCGCCGGATAATTGTCCAGGCGCGGACACTCGCCGCAACCTTCTTTCCAGCGGTCAGTGCAGCCATAAGGAAAGGCGCAGTGGCCGGTCATAGCCCAGAAATCATGCAGTGTCCACACCACCGGACAGTTTTTGGCGATCTCAGCGATATCCTGTATACCCAGAAAATTTCCATGGGCGTTATTTAAGTGTACCAGATCAATCTGATGTTTTTTTATAAAAGACAGAATACGCCGTCTGCTGTACCCTATATGCAGGCTTCTATTTCCATGATTCCCGGTGATCAGCCGGTTAAAAATCCGCATGGGCAACGATGGATACAACACCTGTACACCTTGGGGAAGTTCACAATAATTCATATCATAGCAGACGATCTCATATACCTTATGCCCTCTGCTTCTCATCCCCGAAAAAAGCTGGGAGGCGACCTTTTCGGCGCCTCCACACTGGTAGGTGGTATTCAGATACAAAATATTCATAGTGGTTTTTAATCCCTCCGGAATATATCCCTTGTATACACTTTTTCCTCTATATCGTCCAACTCCGCCTCGTAGCGGTTCGCAATCACGGCGTCGCTGATTTTTTTAAATTCTTGTAAATCATTTACGATCCGGCTTCCGAAAAAACGACTTCCGTCTGCCAGGGTTGGCTCATAAACAATGACTTCCGCGCCTTTTGCTTTAATGCGTTTCATCACGCCCTGAATAGAACTCTGGCGAAAATTGTCGCTGCCGGCTTTCATCGTCAGACGGTAAACGCCCACCGTCACATGCCTGCCCGGAACTCCGTTGCGCCCATTGGCGCCCTCGTAATATCCGGCTTTTTCCAACACTTTATCCGCAATAAAATCTTTTCTCGTCCGGTTGGCCTCCACAATAGCCTGAATCAGCTTTTCCGGCACGTCTTTATAGTTGGCCAAAAGCTGCTTGGTATCTTTGGGCAGACAGTAACCGCCATAACCAAACGAAGGATTATTGTAATGGGTGCCGATCCTTGGATCTAAACATACGCCTTCAATAATGTCTTTGGTCTCCAGCTCATGCACTTCCGAATAGGTATCCAGCTCGTTAAAATAAGATACCCGAAGAGCCAGGTAAGTGTTGGCAAAGAGTTTAACCGCCTCCGCTTCCGTTGGCGCCATGAAAAGAACCGGTATGTCTTCTTTAATGGCTCCCTCTTTCAAAAGATCCGCGAATGTATGGGCAGCCGAAACCAATCTCCCGTCCTCCTTCGGCGCGCCTACAATGATACGGGAGGGATACAGATTATCGTACAGAGCGCGCCCTTCTCTTAAAAATTCCGGCGAGAACAGGAGATTTTGACACTGATATTTTTCTCTCATACGCATAGTAAAACCTACAGGAACGGTGGACTTTATAACCATCACCGCCTCCGGATTAGCCTTCTGTACCGCCTGGATCACTTGTTCTACGGAACTGGTGTCAAAATAATTCTTTACCGGATCATAGTTGGTAGGTGTGGATATAATAACAAAATCCGCCTCTTTATAAGCCTTGTCCGCCTCTATAGTAGCTTCCAGATTCAGCGCATGCTGCGCCAGGTATTCCTCAATCTCCTGATCTACAATGGGAGATTTTTTCCCATTGATCAGATCCACCTTTTCCTGCAGGATATCCACGGCGTAGACACGATGGTTCTGGGCCAAAAGAATCGCATTAGACAGGCCCACATATCCTGTCCCGGAGATGGCAATGGTATATTTTTTCATAATGTTTTCCTCCAGGCTGTTATTTCATCAACACTTTTTTAAAGTTCTTCTTGCCCCGTTTTACAACCAGACCTTCTTTTAACTGCTCTTCGGTATATGCGGTCGCAATATCTGTCACTTTTTCACCGTCTACCGTCACGCCGCCCTGCTGTACATTTCTCCTGGCTTCGGAGCGGGAAGTACACAGACCGGACTTGTGTACAATGGTTAGAATATCTGCTTTTCCATCCTTAAAATCCGAGGCAGTTAACTCTGCTGTCGGCATGTCTTCCGCGTTTCCGCTTCCAAAAAGGGCCCGGGCGCTCTCCTGGGCTTTTTTAGCCTCTTCCTCCCCATGAATCAGAAGCGTCAGCTCATACGCCAGGATTTCTTTTGCCTCGTTTAACTGGCTGCCTTCCCATTTGTCCATGGCATCAATCTGCTCTAACGGAAGGAAGGTAAGCATACGCAGACATTTAAGTACATCCGCGTCGGCCACATTTCTCCAGTACTGGTAAAATTCATAGGGGCTTGTCTTCTCCGGGTCCAGCCACACGGCGCCTTTAGCAGTCTTACCCATCTTATTGCCCTCAGAGTTCAAGAGAAGCGTGATCGTCATAGCGTGGGCGTCTTTACCGAGCTTTTTACGAATCAATTCTGTGCCGCCCAGCATATTAGACCACTGGTCGTCGCCGCCGAACTGCATGTTACAGCCGTACTGTTTATACAGCTGCAAAAAATCGTAGCTCTGCATAATCATATAGTTAAATTCCAGGAAGCTTAAACCCTTTTCCATACGCTTTTTATAACATTCCGCACGGAGCATATTGTTTACGCTGAAACATCCGCCCACGTCCCGCAGCATCTCCACATAGTTTAAAGGCAGCAGCCAGTCCGCGTTATTGACCATCAGCGCTTTTCCGTCGGAAAAATCAATAAATTTGCTCATCTGCTTTTTAAAACAGTCGCAGTTATGCTGAATTGTCTCCGGCGTCATCATCTGCCGCATATCCGTACGCCCGGAAGGGTCTCCGATCATGGCCGTTCCGCCCCCGATCAGGGCGATCGGCTTATTGCCCGCCATCTGCAGACGCTTCATCAAACATAACGCCATAAAATGCCCCACATGAAGGCTGTCCGCCGTAGGGTCAAAACCAATATAAAAAACGGCCCTGCCGTTATTTACCATTTCCCTGATCTCATCTTCATTGGTCACCTGAGCGATCAGCCCCCGGGCCACCAGTTCGTCGTATACTTGCATTTTCCATCTCCTATTTATAGTTCCTCTGTTTTATAATTCTGCTGTATTTTCCGCTATATCATAGCATAAGAATCTGTGTATTTCAAGCCGTTAATTCTGCTGCAGCACGCCCTTAAAATACCTCACCCAGTTCCCCCCGATCACCTTCTTCACATCCTCTGCCTCCATCCCCCGCTGCAGAAGCGCCGCTGTAAGTTCTGTGACATGGCTATGGTCGATCAGGCAGTCGTCATGGGGTTCTTCACATCCGACCCGGGGTTCCGCCCTCGTATACGAGTCGCAGAAATCAAACCCATACCCCACATGGTCCGCGCCGATCAGGGAAACCACATATTCCGCATGCCTGCACAACATAAGAAGCGGATCTTCCCCATGCATACACCCTGCAATATAGACGCATCCGTTTAATCCCATCACGCCGCCCCTGTCAGACAGCATACGCATCTGCCTGTCATTTAAATTCCTGTAATTAAAATAAATCTCCTGGCAATTGGAATGGGTCGCAATGAACGGCCTTTTCGTTACTCTTAACACATCTTCAAATCCGTCGTCGTTTAAATGGCTGACATCCAGAAACATCCCCAACCTCTCCATCTCTTCCACCGCCAAAAACCCGTCTCTTGACAATCCCCCCGGAATCTGTATTTGTTCTCCCGCTTTGCAGCAGCCGTTAGCCAGAGCGTTTCTGCGACTCCAGGTCAAAGACGCGCCCCGCACACCCAATTCCCACAAAATTCGAAGCAGTCGAAGATCTTTCCCGATACAGTCCAGTCCTTCCATATAAAGCAAAACCCCGATCCTGTCCTCCCGGATTGCCTTATCTATATCCTCCGCCGTTCGGACAAGCAGAAATTCTGCATTTTGGTCAATGGCTTCCATGAGAACGCTGATCTGATCCAATGCCGTGCGAAGCCCTGCCTCTGGAAGCTGGCTTTCATTCAGGTAGACCGAGGAAACGACCAAGTTAAAGCCTCCCTCCCGCAAATTATCAAGGTAATGGGTACGCAGGGGATTTTCTTCTTTATTCTGTACCCGAAGTAATAGTTCCCCCGCCAGGTCCAAATGGGCGTCCGCTACAGGAAACTCTTTATGCAGCTTTTTCGCCATCTCTCTGTATTTCGGTTCAATTCGCATGATCCGCTCCTTTCCTTCCTATAAGACAATAACCGATCCGCAAGCTCTATCATACTATATGGTAAATGCCTCTCACAGGTGACTGTATGAAAATCCTGATCGCCGGTCTGCCGGATCAGACAAAAAATTATGAAAAAGCCCTTGCTCTTTGCCATGTATCTTTCGACGTCAACCTGTCTTTTACACAGCTTTCTTCTTATGACAAACTGCTGCTCCCCGGCGGCGGCGATATCTGCCCTGACCGTTTCGGCCAAGCGGACCATGGTTCTCTTTCTGTAAATAAAGAGCTGGACGACGCCCAGTTTGTCCTATTAGACGCCTTCGTGCAGGCAGGAAAACCGGTACTTGGCATCTGCCGGGGCATGCAGGTCATCAACGTCTATTTCGGCGGAGACTTGATACAGGATCTGCCCGTCAAGCATACCCACCAGTACACAGACCGGGATCAGGTCCATGAAGTCAAAACCGCACACGGCAGCCTTATGCACAGGCTCTATCAGGATTCTTGCCTGGTCAACAGCGCCCATCATCAAGGGTGTGGAAAGATTGGGCAGGCCCTGCGAATCACGCAGACGGCTCCCGACGGAGTCGTGGAAGCCTTAGAACATGACACAAGGCCCATCCTGGGAGTGCAATGGCATCCCGAACGGACGGACCTTGTATCTTACCATACAAAGATCGCCGATGGCGGCAGACTTATTCGATATTTCGCAGAACGTCTGTGATCTTCTTTACAATGTTCCGGATATCCAGTCTTTCTGCATCTATGACTACATGCGCGTACGACTCATACAGAGGGCTGCGGATATCCATCAAATCTTTCAGTGTCTGGCCTGGCTTCAATACGACGCCCCTTTGGTGCAGGTCGCCGAGCCGTTCTTCCAGACTTTCGCAGGAAAGCTTAAGATAAACCACCGTCGATATGTCCCGTAGATGTTCCATGGCTTCCTTTCCATAGACAGCGCTTCCTCCGGTGGCGATCACCGAACGGTTTACGGAAAGTCCCGCATTGACCCGATTTTCCAGCCGCAAGAAGCCTTCGTCCCCGTATTCTTCGATCAGTTCATAGAGCAGTTTTCCTGTCTGTTCCTGTATCTCCAGATCCGAATCCAGGAAACGATACCCAAGAACCTTGGCCAAAACGACTCCCACGGTGCTTTTTCCCGCCCCCGGCATACCGATCAGAGTGACATTGTTCCTATTCACTGATAACCGCCGCTTCCAACGCCACTTTCATCATATTGGTGAAAGCATTCTGGCGTTCTTCTGCCGTAGTCACTTCATGGTTCACCAAAGAATCCGATATGGTCAGAAGGCAGGCCGCTTTTTTACGCAGAACTTTTGCGTTATGGAACAAGGCAAAACTTTCCATCTCCACGCAAAGGCAGCCTTTCTCATTCCTGTAATACTCGCACCCTGGCTGTCCTTCTTCATAATAAAACACATCTGCGGAATGGATTCTTCCGGTTGTTACCGGAATATTAAGCGCCCTTCCTGCCTTTAAAATTTTGGCATTTAAAGTCGTATTGGGATATTGTATATCCGAGGAATCTCCGCTTTGGCACTGTCCAAAGGAAGATTCGCTGTAGACACTGTCCGCCAGCACCAGGTCATACAGTTTCAAATCCTTATCATAGGCGCCTGCGGATCCAATCCGAATGATACTCTCCACATCATAAAATTTGTAAAGCTCATAAGAATAGATTCCGATGGACGGCATTCCCATGCCACTTGCCATGACGCTGACCGGATGGCCTTTGTAGGTTCCGGTATAAGCGAATATGTTGCGGACGGTATTCACCAGTTTTGCGTCCTCAAGGAAATGCTCTGCCACATATTTTGCTCTCAGCGGGTCTCCCGGCATCAGCACACATTTGGCAATCTGGCCTTTTTCGGCTCCATTATGGGGTGTTGACATAATACGATCCTCCTATTATAGTTCCGCTTCAGCCCTCTCAGCACACGGGTAGAGATAGATTCCTGGCCGCTGGCGCGTCCACTCGTCCATCTGTGTACTGTTCGGGCTTCCGCT
>CAJUMT010000133.1 GCA_910587495.1 uncultured Lachnospiraceae bacterium
CACTCTTTCCCTACACGACGCTCTTCCGATCTAGATCCATGGTATACAGGGGATTTTGATATTACTTACGAAGATGTTGTGGAAGGCTGCGAGGCGCTTCTGGCCCATATCTGTCAGGAGGATATGGCTTGAAGCTGATACACTGCGCGGACCTTCACCTGGATGCCTGTATGGAATCGGGGCTTTCCAGGGAAAAAGCGGCGCAGCGCCGGCTGGAGATTTTGCGTACCTTTACCCGGATGGTAGAGCATGCGTCTGAAAAAGGGGTGGACGCAGTGCTTCTTAGCGGCGATCTGTTTGATACGAAGACAGTCTCAGCGCGGGCTAAAAACTGTGTATTGGACGCGCTGCTTAAGCACCCGGAGATCACTTTTTACTATCTTAGGGGTAATCATGACCAGGAAGGGTTATTGACAGAACTGGAAGAACTGCCGCCGAACCTTCGCACCTTCGGCTGTACATGGACTTCGTATGAGCAGCAGGATGTTGTCATAACCGGAGCAGAGATTACAGAAGAGCTGTCAGGTGGCCTTTTGGAACGTCTGACGCTGGAGGAGGACAAGCTGAATATCGTTATGCTCCACGGGATGGCGTCGGAGTATGGCCCTGTTTCTTTGAAAGCGCTGAAAAACCGGAACATTGACTATCTGGCGCTTGGGCATATCCATAGCTTCCGTATGGAAAAGCTGGACGACAGAGGCGTGTGGTGTTACTGCGGCTGCCTGGAAGGCAGGGGGTTTGACGAGTGCGGGGAGAAGGGGTATGTGTATATGGAGACGCGAGGAAGCAGGATCTGTCCGGAATTTGTTCCCTTTGCTTTTCGGACGCTTCACAGGGCAGAGGCGGATATCAGCGGCCTTTTGACGCAGGAGGAGATATTAAGGGCAGTGAAAGAAGCAGTGCAGGATATACCGGCTAAAGATATGGTGGAAGTGATGCTGACCGGAGAGCTGTCTCTGGAAGCCGAGAAGGATACGGCATGGATTGAAAAGTGGCTGGAGCACGAGTACTATTTCCTGAGAGTGAAAGATAAAACAAGGACGATCGTCCGTCCGGAAGATTATCGCTATGATATATCTTTAAAAGGGGAATTTGTCCGCCTTGTACTGGGCAGTGCCATGACTGAAGAAGAGAAAGAGCAGGTATTGCGGCTGGGCATACATGCCCTGACCGGGGAGTTGTAATATGCGGATACACAGGGTACAGGTAGAAAATTTCGGGAAACTGCACAAGTTTCAGATGGAATTGAAAGATGGATGCAATGTCATCTGCGCCGCAAACGGGTGGGGTAAATCCACGCTGGCCGCTTTTATCAAAGCCATGTTCTATGGCCTTGACTATACGTCTAAGCGTTCCCTTGAAAATAATGAGAGAAAGAGATATCTGCCCTGGCAGGGAGGACCTTTTGGGGGAAGCCTGGAATTTTCCACAGAGAAAAAGGTATACAGGGTGGAGCGTTTCTTTGGTGCGAAGGATAAAGAAGACACCTTTGCGCTTTATGATCTGGATACAGGCCTTTCCAGCGAGGATTATTCTGAAAATCTGGGAGAGGAACTGTTCTGCGTGGATCGAAAGGCTTTCGAGCGGAGCAGTTTTTTTATACAGCAGAATTTTTCCGCTGCCATAAACGACAGCTTAAGCGCCAGACTGACGTGTGTGGAAGAAGAAGCGGGAGATATGAAAAATTATGAGAAAGCTGTTGCTTCCCTGGAAGAAAAGATGAAATATTATAAAAAGACCGGCAATCGGGGGCAGATCGGAAGACTGGAAGAAAGGAGAAGCGCCCTTAAGCAGGAACTTGCGGACTGTCAAAAGCAGGAAGAGGAGATGCTCCGGCAAAAAGAACTTCTGTCCGGAAAACGGCAGGAAATGGACAGGCTGTCAGTGTACATCAAGAAGCTGCAGGCAGAATTTTCACAAGCGCAGCGCTATGGGGAACGGGCTGCCAGAAAAGATCAGTATGATTTGTTAAAGGGCAGGGCGCTGGAAGAAGAAGCAGGTTTTCGCCGGATTCTGACAGAACTTAAGTCTTATGAGGATACGCCGCCGGGGGAGGAAGAACTGGATCGCTGCCGGGAAGAGATCTATCGTCTGCACATACTGAGCGGGCAGGAAACGGCTGCGGCTAAAGAGCTGAAAAAAGAAAAGCGCCGCCTGACAAAACTTAAGGAGGATATGGAAGAAATATCTTCCCCTGGTAAGCGCGCAGGTATACTGGCGCTTGTTTTAGTGATATCTGGTGTTTGCGCCATGTTTTTAGACCGGCTTTTACCGGGGGTGGGACTGATCCTGTCAGGGGCGGCGGCAGCTTTTGTGCAGTTTTATCGAATCAGTCAGTCGAAAAGAGAAAAAGATGCGCTGAAAAAGGAACTGTCCTGTCAAGTATCTGCAATACAGGACGCAGAAAAAAACTGCCAGGCGATTAGTCAGAAAAAAGAATCTCTGGAAAGAAAGGTCAGCCGTTTTTTACAGATACCTCAGGGCGCGGGTCAGGAGAAAATGGAGCTAATCTGGAAACAGGCACGTCAGAAAAGCCAGGAATACGGAGCGCTTTTGCAGGCTTGTAAGTCGGCGGAAGAGAATGCAAAAAAAAGTAAAGCGGCGTATGTGAAATATATAGAAAGATTTTCAAAAGAGGAACTGGAAGAACTTCTCACACTGCAGAGACCGGAAGCCGGAACAGAATCTTCTAGCGCGGAAGATGAGCTGGAACAATGTCTGAGACAGAGAGAAGTACTGTCAAATGCGTGCAGGGATATTTACAACCGGATAGAGAATTTAAGAGAACAGACGGAACAGATCCGGCCTTTGCAGGAAGAAGAGACGCGGCTTTTGGAGGAACTGTCAGCCGCTGTCCGGGAACATGGCCTTCTGGAAAAAACATTAGAATATTTAAAGACAGCCCGGGACCAATTCGGCGTCCGTTATCTGAAAGAACTTAAGCAGGGATTGGAGTATTACATGGGGCTTATGGAGCCGATGCAGACGGTAGAGCCGTCCCTGGATGTGCGGTTAAAACTTAAGATAAAAGAAGCCGGCGCAGTCCGCAGTCTGGAAACTTTGAGCGTCGGCTGGCAGGATCTTTTGCAGATAGCAGAACGCCTGGCCATTGTGGACGCTCTTTATAAGGAAGAACAACCAGTGCTGATTCTTGATGATCCTTTTGTAAATCTGGATACGGATAAAAAGGAGCGTGCTACGGCGCTCCTTAACAAATTGGCAAACAAACGTCAGATCTTGTATTTTACCTGCAGAGAATAGCCGCTTTACAGAGTAACGGCTTCTTTTACCCGGAATAATGCATGACGTTTGCGGGCGTAGAGCAGGTAGGTCAAAAGATGGATCAGGGTAGTCAAGATCCAGGATACCGGGTAGGACAGATACAGCACGCTCTGGGTCGGAAACCATGCGAATATGGTGGCCAGCCAGAAGATACGAAACAGGCATGCGCCGGACAAAGAGACGACCATGGGAGTGATGGCGTACCCCAGCCCTCTCATAATGCCCATAATCACTTCCATGATGCCGCACAGAAAATACGGTGCGCTGATCCAGAGAAGCCTGATGCTTCCGGCGGCGATGACCGCGGGATCGGAAGAATAGATGGACAAAAGCGGCGTGCCCAGCAGATTAACGCCGATGCCCAGTATCAGTCCGATGACGGTCACAAGACCAAGCCCGCTAAAAAGGATCTGATTGATCCGTTCCGGCTTCCTGGCTCCGGTATTCTGGCTTGTAAAGCTTACAGTGGCCTGGTGTACCGCGTTCATGGAGATATAGACGAACTGTTCGATGCTTGCCCCCGCGCTGGATCCGGCAACGACCACGGAGCCGAAGGAGTTGATAGACGACTGGATCAGCACATTGGAGAATGAAAACAGTGATCCCTGGATACCGGCGGGAAGCCCGATCTGCATCATGCGCGAAAGGCGGTCGGGACTGATATAGAGCTTCTTTATATCAAGGCGGCAGGGTCCGTCTATATGGCACAGGCATAAAAGGATGAGGGCGGCGCTGATACACTGAGCGATGATGGTGGCCAGCGCGACGCCTGCCACGTCCATATGCAGGACGATGACGAAGAAAAGATTGAGGATCACATTGACGACGCCTGCCACAGACAGGAAATACAAAGGTCTTTTCGTATCCCCGGTCGCGCGCAGGATGGCGCTTCCGAAGTTATACGCCATGGTGGCGGGCATACCGATAAAAATGATCTTCAAATACAGGGCCGCTTTGTCCAGCACGTCGGAAGGCGCGCCCATCAGAACCAGCAGCGGTCGGGTGAAAAGAAGGCCGATGCCAACCAGGACAACACCGCTGATCAGGCTTATGGTCACTGCGGTATGTACATTGTCTTTTGTTCCTTGTTTATCGTCGCTTCCCAGCGTATGGCCGACTGCCACATTGGCGCCGATGGAAAGCCCGATAAAAAGGTTGACCAGCAGATTAGTAAGAGAGCTGGTGGAACCTACGGCCGCCAGGGACTCTTTCCCTGCAAAACGCCCGACGACGATCACGTCCGCGGCGTTAAAGAGAAGCTGCAGGCATCCTGATAGCATTAAAGGTAAACTAAATGCAATGATCCCGGGAAGTACAGGGCCATTGCACATATCAATGTTGTGTGATTTTCCAGACATCTTTGCCCCTCCGTATTATTAATTTCTCAAAACGATATTTACTAATATAGAACGACTCAAACAGTTCGTCAAGATAGTATTTCTTTTTTTCATATTTTATAGAAACGATGGTTTGCAGTTAATGAATATACACCAATGGCCTGCATTGACAAAAGGGCAGAAGAACAATAAAATAAAAACAAAAACTTTACGGGAGGACGTAATGGATTATAAAAAGAGATATGAAGACTGGTGTACAGACCCCATATTTGATGCGGATACAAAAGCGGAGCTTGCAAAAGTGGCAGGGGATGAAAAGGAGATAGAAGACCGTTTTTATAAAGATCTTTCTTTTGGCACCGGGGGCCTGCGCGGCGTCATCGGCGCCGGGACAAACCGGATGAACGTATATACGGTTACAAGGGCTACCCAGGGCCTGGCAAATTATATTAAAAAGCAGGGCGGAGAGCATAAGGGAGTGGCAATCGCCTTTGACTCCCGCCATATGTCTGCGGAATTTTCAGAAAAGGCAGCGCTTTGCCTGAATGCCAACGGAATCCGCACATATCGTTTTGAATCGCTTAGGCCTACGCCGGAACTGTCCTTTGCCCTGCGGGAGCTTCATTGTATTGCAGGTATCGTGGTCACGGCGAGCCATAACCCGCCGGAGTATAACGGTTATAAGGTGTATTGGGAAGACGGCGCACAGATCACGGCTCCCAGGGACAAAGAGATCATCGCGGAAGTAAACGCAGTGGCAGATTTTGGTTCCATCCGTATGATGGCAAGGGAAGAAGCAGATAAAGCAGGATTGTTCCATGTCATTGGCGAGGAAATAGACAGCCGCTATATGGAAGAGCTAAAAAAACTGGTGTTAAGCCCCCAATCCATCCGGCATATGGCAGACAGCCTGAAAATCGTCTATACCCCCCTTCATGGAACCGGTAATCTGCCGGTGCGCAGGATACTTTCAGAACTGGGATTTACGCAGGTACAGGTGGTAGCCACGCAGGAGCTTCCGGACGGCAGCTTTCCTACGGTATCTTATCCGAACCCGGAAGACCCGAAAGCCTTTGCTTTGGCATTAAAGCTTGCAAAAGAGACGGACGCTGACTTGGTACTGGCCACTGACCCGGATGCGGACAGGCTGGGAGTCTATGCAAAAGATGCAAAAACCGGGGAATATATGCCGTTTACCGGGAATATGTCCGGACTTTTGATCGCGGAATATGAATTGTCCGTCCGAAAAGAGCAAGGAAGGCTGCCGAAAAACGGGGCGCTGGTAAAGACCATCGTATCCTCGGATATGACGGACGAGATATCAAAAGAGTATGGTGTGGACGTGATTGAAGTGCTGACCGGATTTAAATATATCGGAGAGCAAATTAAGTTCTTTGAAGAGACAGGTTCCCATGAATATTTATTTGGCTATGAAGAGAGTTACGGGTGCCTGGTGGGAACCCATGCCAGGGATAAAGACGCGGTTGTAGCAGTGATGGCGCTGTGTGAAGCGGCGGCTTATTATAAGGAAAAAGGATTGACGCTCTGGGATCAGATGTTAAATATTTATGAGAAATATGGGTACTATAAAGAAGACTTGGTGTCCGTTACAATGAAGGGCGTGGACGGAGCGGAGCGGATACAGAAAATCCTGGCAGACATGAGATGTAATCCGCCCCAAAAAATCGGAGTATATGATGTGATTGCATGCAGGGATTATCAGGCAGATACGCGTCTGGAACTGGCCACCGGAAACATGACAAAGACAGGTTTGCCCAATTCCAACGTGCTCTACTATGAGCTGGAACAGGGGGCGTGGTGCTGTGTGAGGCCATCAGGGACAGAGCCGAAAGTAAAATTCTATATGGGTGTCAAAGAGCAAAGCCTGGATGCAGCCGTCAGGGCGCTGGAAGGGCTTAAAAGCGCTGTGGAAAAGATATGCTTGTAAAACTGTAAGTAGACAAAAAACGAAAAGACCTATATAATAAAGGTAAGAGCGAGAAACAGGAGGTAGGTCTTTTTATGGAGAAGATAGAGTGGGATGATAGGTTCAAGATCGGCGTGGAAGCAGTAGACAGAGAGCATGCCAAGCTTTTTCGAATTATGACAAGACTGCTTGACGTTCCTGATGACATAAAGTCCAGCCAAAATACATACAAAGAGGGAATTAAGTATCTGGAAGCGTATTCTATGACGCATTTTTCGGATGAAGAAGCATATATGCGCTCGATCAGGTACAACGGATATGCGCATCACAAGTGGATTCATGATAATTTCAGGGATAAAACCCTTGTTTCACTTAAAAAACAGCTGGAAATGTCAGAGTATTCTAGACCATCGATCCTGCGTTTTACGGAAGTTATGTACAACTGGCTGACAGAACATATTATGAGAGAAGATCAGGCGATTGTGGGCAGAGCCGCGGCACAGAGGAACCCCGATCTGTCATCCCGGCTTCCTATTATATCCAGAGCAGTGAACAGATCGCTGCAGGATGTATTCCAGATAGACGCCAAACTGGTCAGCGCAGATTATAAAGGACAAAACATAGGCGCAGGGTATTACTGCCGCCAGTATTATGGGATTGAAGGCGGATTTGGTCTGCAGCTCCTTTTGGGTGTAGAAGAACCGCTGCTTTTGCGCGGGAGCAATCAGGTGCAGATGCTGAAGCTTAAAAAAAAGGAAATACCGGAGGAGGCTATTCTGAAAATCTTCGGCAGACTTTTTCAGAATCTTGGCAAGCTCTTTAAAGCTGAAACTTTCTACAGATTAGGAAGTGACAACTTGATGAGGAGGGATGAGTTCCGTACTGACTTTATGAAAGGATATTCATGTCGCTTGCTTTTTAGTACTAAATCCGGGTATTTTGTGTTCTGTTACCGAAACTGGAAAACAAAAAGCCAGAAAACAATAAGATAGACGCGTGCCTGAAAAAGTGTTATACTGTCTGATAAGCATATTTTGATAAGGAGGATGCGGATTATGATGTTGGAAGAATCGATCAGAATATTGGCGATGCAGGAGGAGATCCTTCAGTTTTCTCATTTTACCAATGAAGACGCCTGGGAACTGGGTAATCTGATGGTGGCAGAGGCGGCGAGGAACCACCTTCCCGTGTCCATCAGTATACGGATGAACAGCGGGTACACGGTGTTTCAATATGGATTTAAAGGGACGAACTGCGGGAATGAGCTTTGGATGACCCGCAAGCAGAATCTGGTCCGCACGGTAGAAATGAGCAGCCTTCGCTTTTTTATGCTGCTTAAGAAGAATCAGGAGACATTAGAAGAGCATGGCCTGAACGGACAAGAGTATGCGGCCAGGGGCGGCGGCTTTCCGATTCGCGTAGCGGGCGTCGGAGTAGTCGGAAGCGTGATTGTGTCCGGACTGGACCATATGGCGGATCATGAGTTTGTAGCGGCATGTATCAGCCAGTATCTACGCATAGACGGAATCCCAAGGCTTCCGGTGAATTTCTGATTTTGTTAAAAGGTATGCCGCAGTATTGAAGTGTTAAATGCTTCGATACTGCGGCGTTTTAACGGGTGAACCATGCTTTCATGGTGGTAAGCACCTGTACCAGTTCCTCTTCTTCGATGATATAAGGAACCATTGCATACAGATAATTTAAAAACGGACGGCTGAATACATGTCTTTCATAAGCAAACTGCTGGTATCCTTTCAGGACGGCAGAATCATATACTTCGATACAAACGCAGCCGCCCATGATGCGGACTTCCTTGATCCGCGGATCTGTAAAATTATCCATTTCACGGCGGGTAACAGATTCAATTCGGCGGATCTTTTCCAAATAGTTTTGATCTTCAAAAAGCTCAATAGATTTTAAAGCCACGCTGCATGCCAGGGCATTTCCCATAAAAGTCGGGCCGTGCATCAATGCCTTGTCCGGGTCATCTCCATAGAATCCGTCGTAAACTTTATGATTTGCCACTGTGACGGCGTGGCCGATATAACCGCCGGTTAACGCCTTCCCAAGGACGATGATATCCGGCAGGACCAGGTCTGCCACGAACCGGTTGCCGGTTCTTCCCATTCCGGTGGCTACTTCATCAAAGACGAGCAGTACATCATATTGGCTGCATAGTTCTTTTGCCCGCTTTAAAAAAGAGACGTCGTACATGCGCATGCCGCCCGCGCCCTGCAGCAAAGGTTCTACGATCAGACAGTTCAGTTCTTCGCCAAAACGGGCAAAGGCTTTTTCCAGAGCGGGAATCTTCGTAGGTACATGGATTACGTTTGGATTTTCTCCGTAAGCCTCCAGGATAAAGTGATAATCTTCATCGTCCCCTACTTCCATAGCCTTAAACGTATCGCCGTGATAGGCATGTGTTAAAGACAGCACTTTTGTCCTTTTCAGTTCGCCGCGATTGACATAATACTGAAGCGCCATTTTAAGGGCAACTTCTACTGCCACGCTTCCGGAGTCGGAGAAAAAGCAGTAGTCAAGATCCCCCGGAAGCCAGGATTCCAGTTTTTCGGAAAGTTTTAGCACCGGCTCGTGGGTCAATCCACCCAGCATTACATGGGAGAAGCGTGCAGCCTGGGACCGGATGGCGTCGGTCAGTACCGGATGCTTATATCCATGGATTACGCTCCACCAGGAGGATACTGAGTCGATCATCCGATTGTCCTGGGTGTAAAGCCAGACGCCTTCGGCATCTGTGATCTTGTAAGGGTCTTTCATATGTTTCATTTGTTGATAGGGATACCAGATCATCTTATTAACTCCTCTTATTCATATAAAGACGCAAGCTGTTTTGCGTCAATGGAAAGTTCTGTATCGTTCTCCCGTACGCAGGCCAGTACAGGAAGGGAGGTTTTGTATGTACACATACGAAGATTGTCTTCTTCCATAAGATCTCCCGGATGGAAGCGGTTAAAAATAATGCCTTTGACGGGAATTTTTTTGGCGCGCATATATCCCGCAGTCAGCACTACGTTATTGATTGTACCAAAGATCGGAAGAGCGTCGTGTAGGGAAAGAGTGTAGATCTCGGTGGTCGCC
>CAJUMT010000134.1 GCA_910587495.1 uncultured Lachnospiraceae bacterium
TTTCTGCCTGCAAAAACATCTGTGGTGGATTCCGACCAGTCAAACCCGAAAGTAATGTTACACTATCCAGTCCCTATAAAGCTGAAATATTCTAAAATCATAGGCGGGTGTGATCTTTATAATCAGGGGAAAATCTCGGATCTTCTGCATGAACGAAGATTTTATTTTATGGACTGTGGGATTGCCAATTGTATATCCAGAATGATCCCCATTGACAATAAGACAGTCAGAGGGATCCTTACAGAAAATTTTGCGTATACGGAATTATACAGAGTATATCAGTCGGATCAGGTGAAAGGGGATAAGCCCTGTTGCTCTGTATATAACGAATATGAACTGGACTTTATGGTTGTAGATAAAGATGATAAAAAATATGGGATAGAAATCAAATCAACAGATTCGGGCAAGCCAGTATCTTTAATGGTGTATTTGGATCTGCGTATGATAGATGAAGGATATTTGGCGGGAAAGACCCAGAGAGGGATCAGGAAAGATAAATATTCCATACCAATTTATACGGTTGGGTGCAGATTTCCGTACCGTTAGATATATTTTTAAGTTGACGTAATCCCTGTAATCAGTATATATTGGCATTTTTTTCTTGTTTTTTTCTTTGTTGCTGTTATTATCACAATGAATATATATGTAAGGGAGTATGTGTATGGAACACAAAAAAGAAAAAGCCTTCCAGGCCGGCACTGTCAGGCGAGGCTTAGGCATCACAGAAAAACTGGCATCGGCCATTGTGGTGAGTGTGGTGATCGCGGTGGCGATCCTGTTTGCTGTTGTCTATTTTCAGATGTCCCGCGCATTGCTGGACAAAAGTGAAAATTTGCTGCAGACCACTACGGACCGCACACTTCAGGAGACCAGGGCCTGGATGAACGGCACACTGACCATGCTGGAAGCGCAGCGAGATACCATTGAGTACGAGGACATGGATGTCCCGGCTATGATGGACTATATCCGGCATACCGTGGATAAAAACGAAGCTTACCCTGCCGGACTGTATGTGGCGCTGACGGACGGCTCTTTGTATCACGCCTCCTTTGTTCCCGGGCCTGATTTTGACGCCGCCGCAAAGAGTTGGTATCAGGATGGTCTCCAGTCGGATGCGTTCATCCTGGGAGACGTGTATTTCGATGAGGACAGCCAGTCCTATGTGGTAGGCGCTTCCGGCGTGTTGAAGACCGCTGATGGGGCTGTACGCGGTGTTGCGGCGGCGGATGTCTATCTTGATTCGATCTCTAAGATCGTGAGCAATGTACAGATCGAGGATACAGGTGGCATTTTTCTCGTGGATACCCGGACGGATACCATCATCGGCCATCGTGACAAGGAGATCACCGGGCAGAAGCTGGATGAGATAAAAGACGACATGTTTGTTTATGCAAGCCAGCAGATAGCAGAAGGAAAAGTGGGACTTTCACTTTATGATGATACATATATTCAAGTGGCGCATGTTCCAGACAGCGACTGGATTGCTGTGGCATATGTGTCCCGGGCAGAGGTCCTGCATGAGTTGTACCAGCTCACAGGCAGTATGCTGGCAGTAGCCGTCCTGGCTGTGCTGGTCCTGATACTTCTGGTGGTAATCCAGGTTCGCCGTGTTATCGGCCGTCCGGTTAAGGAGCTGAGCCTAGTGGCTACACGGATCGCTCAGGGTGAGCTGGATCAGTCCATCCACTACCAGTCCAGAGATGAGTTGGGCGTGTTGGCCAGCGACTTCAACCAAGTTACACTTTGGCTTCGGGAATATGTAGCCTATATCGAGGAGATCTCCGAAAAGTTGCGGGCGATCGCGGCAGGGGATCTGACCTTTACCTTGGAAAATGAATATACTGGTGAATTTGAAAAGATCAAGATTGCTCTTGACGAGATATCCCATGCGCTGAACAGCACCATGAGTCAGCTGCGTGCCACGTCCAGAGATGTGGCTGCCGGTGCTGAGCAAGTCTCCAACGGAGCCACTACATTATCTCAGGGTTCTACCGAGCAGGCAGCCGAAGTAGAGACTTTGGCCGGACATATGAACGCTGTATCGGAAAGTGTTCACAATATTTCCAAAGGGGCGCAGAAAGCCAGCCTTATTTCTCAAGATGTTCGGAGCGGGCTTTTGTCCAGCAAAGACAAGATGCAGAATATGACCGTGGTAATCCAGCGGATCAGCGACCGGTCCACGGAGATCCATAAAATCGTCAAGACGATCGAGGATATCGCTTTTCAGACGAATATATTGGCTTTAAACGCCGCTGTAGAGGCTGCTCGAGCAGGGGAGGCCGGAAAAGGGTTCGCCGTGGTCGCGGATGAGGTTCGCGCCTTGGCTGGTAAATCTTCATCCGCAGCTAAGGAAACTACGGTTCTGCTGAGTCAGACAGTAGACTCTATGGAAGAAGGCGTACATGCAGCCCAAGATACGGCGGATTCCATTCTCAAAGTGGTCGATTTGGCAGATGAGATGAACAAACTCTTGGATGGCATCGCAGATTACACCAGGCAGCAGGATTCCAATGCCGCCGAGATCACGCATGGGATTGAACAGATCTCCACTGTTGTTCAGAGCAACGTGTCTACGGCAGAAGCCAGCGCTGCTGCCAGTGAAGAGCTGGCCAGTCAAGCCGCTATGCTCCGGGAGCTGGTAGCTAAATTCCGATTGCGGTAATCATTCATAAAGGGCGGTGATTTTCACCGCCCTTTTAATGTTTATGTATCAGTTTAATACCAGTTCTTTCCAGCGACTGTCGGACACCAGCGCGATATAAGTCTTGCCGGTATTCAGAGTGATCAGGTTGCCATCCATATCATAGAAGCGGGTGGGATCCATATCATGTCCCTTCGACCAGGTGACCGGGATCGCTTTTCCGCCTGTGACGTAGTAGCCGCTGCGACCGCTTTGCTCAATGATGTTAAACTGCATATAGCCGTTGCTGTCATACTGCTTGTGGGTCGCGTTCTGAATGAGGATGTTGGTGAAGGCCAACTGTTTATTGTCGTTAGCCGGATCGGTGTGCTTCATGCCATATTCAGAATACAGATAAGTGTTGCTGGCAGCATCATAATCTAATTGGGAACCATTATGGCCAAATGGGAGATCCACCAACGTGCAGTCGATAGAATCGGACGCTTCGGACAAATCGACCGGGTTTGTTTCGCTGGCAAACTGCCAGTGGGGGCCGGGATAGTGTTCCGTGTATTCTGTAGAATAACCGGCGGATTTGAACCGGCTTTCCAGTTCGCCGGTTGTAACATATTCTGTAAACTCCCGGGATTTTCCGTTGTTGATTCTTTTAAAGCCTCCGCTTAAATGATATACCCAGGGATTTTTAAGAAAAACGTCGATGTAATAGGGGCCGCCGTCATGGACGACTACCGCATTGTATTCTGGAGCGATCATAAAGTTGGTCGGACGCACGCTTCTTATACTTCCGAACTGAGTGATCTTGCCCCAGTCTTTTACGATGGCCATAAAACGGGTAATCTCGCCGTTGGCGGTGCTGTTCATCATCTCATAGACGATGTCCGCCTGGGTCAGTCCAAAATGCTGAAGGGCAGTTTTTTCATTGTCTACCATGATTGCAACGGGACGCTGGGACTGTAAAGACTCGTCGAGCCATTCGTTGGTCAATTCGCTGCGGTACATGCCTTCGCGGACTTCTTCTACGGGTTCCTCTTCGGGATCTTCTTCGGGTTCCTCATCAGACGCTGCCTGATCGGAAATATCTGTGACTGCGGGAGCCGTAGGTTCTTCGCTGCTTCCGCATCCGGCCAGCGAAGTACATGCCAGAACCGCGGACAGCAAAAGCAGTATCGTTTTTTGCTTCATGTAAATAAATCCTTTCTTCCATGTTCTTTTACAAGTGATTTCATAAGTATACACTATTTTCAAAGATTTTTAAAGATTTAATCACAATTCCATCACAATTCCCTGTTATATTGGTAGCATCCAAAGAGGAAAACATACAATGGAAAGGGGAATATAAAAATGTATGATGAAATGAACAATAATACAAACACATATAATTACTCTGATACCAACACAGAGAGCGGCTATATTCATTATGATTCATCTTCGGCCATTAAGCAGCCGAAGAAAAAGAAAAAAGGCGGTTTTGGAAAGACGGTGGCCAAATGCGTGGTACTCGCTCTCGTATTTGGCAGCGTGTCCGGCGCGGCTTTTATGGGGACTTATATAGGAAGGCAGGCGATGGGGACTGACGCGGGTGCGCAGGCATCTTCTTCCGGTTCAGAGTTGTATAAAGCGGATGTGGCGCCTGGCACGACGACGGTGGCAAACAGCAGTTCGGACGTTTATGATGTATCCGATATCGTAAAGAACTGCATGCCGTCAGTGGTATCAATTACAAATGTAGGCACCACGGAGTTCCAGACATTTTTCGGCATGTATGAGCAGGAGAGCCAGTCCAGCGGTTCGGGGATTATTATCGGGAAGAACGATACGGAGCTTCTGATTGTGACCAACAACCATGTGATTTCCAATGCCAAGGAGATAAGCGTGTATTTTAACTCTGACGGGGAGGACGCGGACGAGGACAATGTTTTTTCTGCCAAGATTAAAGGCACGGATGTGAATAAAGACCTGGCGGTTATTTCTGTGGCGCTTGAAGATATTCCGCAGGAGACATTAGATATCGTCAAGATTGCGACTATTGGCGATTCGGCCATGCTGGAGATTGGAGAGCCTGTAGTGGCCATCGGCAACGCTTACGGCTATGGACTATCTGTTACTTCCGGGATTGTCAGCGCGCTGAACCGCGAGGTAAGCGTGCAGTCTGAAGGGCAGACCATTACAAATAAACTGATCCAGACCGATGCGGCGATCAATCCGGGTAACAGCGGCGGCGCTCTGTTAAACAGCAGGGGAGAATTGATCGGCATTAATTCTGTGAAGTTTATTTCGGAAGACGTGGAGGGCATGGGCTATGCGATTCCTATCAGTGATGTAGAATCCATTATTGGTGATCTGATGAACAAAGTCATGCGTGACCAGGTGAAGGAAGTTGACAGAGGATACCTTGGCATCAATGGCGTGGATGTGACCTCCGATGTTTCTAAAAGCTATGGTATGCCCATCGGCGCATATGTCGATAAAGTAGTGGACGGCGCGGCTGCACAGAAGGCAGGGATACAAAAGGGCGATATTATCACCAAGCTGGACGGTTCCAGCATCACCAGTTACAACCAGTTAAAAGAAGCGCTTTCCTATTACGCCGCGGGTGAGACGGTTCCAATCACAATTCAAAGACTGGACGGCCCGGAATATAAGGAAATCACGCTGGATATTACTTTAAGTACCAGCCTGCAGGCCGGAGTAAAAAGCGAAGAATAGATATAAAATACAGAAAAGGGCTGTCTATGAAAAATGTGGCAGCCCTTACTTTTTAATAAAATCTTTACTTGTTCCTCTTAAGGCTGTATTATATAATTTATATAACAAAAGTATCTTACATAAAAAAGGGGAATCTATATGGACATAGACAATAAGGAACAGGAAGTAGAAAAGGAGACAGAAGGCACGGATTACGAAGACGTATGTTTTGTATGCCATCGCCCCCAGAGTAAAGCCGGAAAGATGATCCATCTGACCAAAGACATCTGTATCTGTCCGGAGTGTATGCAAAGAACCATGGATATGATGAGTAAAAGCGGGATGGATTACAGCAAGATGGACTTTTCTAAGATGCCCAATATTAGTATGATCAATTTGTCTGATCTGCAGAATATGATCCCCAGGCGTCAGAAAGTAAAGAAAAAAGCGCCGCAGACAGATAAAGAGCCAAGGAAGGCTTTTGACATTCGTTCTGTACCCGCGCCTCATAAGATCAAAGAAAGTCTGGACGAGTATGTGATCGGACAGGAACAGGCAAAAAAAGTCATTTCAGTGGCGGTCTATAATCATTATAAACGCGTAGCGGCAGGTGCGGACGATATTGAGATCGAAAAATCTAATATGCTGATGATTGGGCCTACAGGAAGCGGCAAGACCTACCTGGTGAAGACACTGGCAAGGCTTTTGGATGTGCCGTTGGCGATTGCGGACGCCACTTCACTGACTGAGGCAGGTTATATTGGCGACGATATTGAAAGCGTACTTTCCAAACTTCTGGCTGCCGCCGATAATGACGTAGAAAAGGCAGAAAGAGGCATCGTTTTTATTGACGAGATCGATAAGATTGCCAAAAAAAGGAATACGAATCAGAGAGATGTAAGCGGCGAGTCTGTGCAGCAGGGAATGTTAAAGCTTTTGGAGGGCGCTGAAGTGGAGGTGCCTGTAGGCGCCAACAGCAAAAACGCCATGGTGCCTTTGGAGACGATCAATACAAAAAATATTTTGTTTATTTGCGGCGGCGCTTTTCCGGAGCTGGAGAATATTATTAAAGAACGTCTGAATAAACAGTCGTCTATCGGATTTTTTGCGGATCTTAAAGACAAGTACGATAATGACAAAAATCTGCTTCGCCAGGTGACGGTTGAAGATATCCGCAATTTTGGAATGATCCCGGAGTTTATCGGAAGGCTTCCTATAATCTATACGCTGGATGCCCTGGATGAAGATATGATGGTCAGAGTCTTGAAAGAGCCGAAAAATGCTATCTTAAAACAGTATCAGAAACTTTTGGCTTTAGATGAAGTAAAACTTGATTTTACAGAGGAAGCTCTGCGCGCCATTGCGAAAAAGGCTATGGAAAAGGATACAGGTGCCCGGGCGTTAAGAGCGATCATAGAAGATTTTATGCTGGATATTATGTATGAGATTCCAAAAGATGAGAATATCGGACAAGTGACGATTACAGAAGATTATATCGAACACAGAGGAGGCCCTATGATTACCATGCGGGGCATTCCGATGCTTTCGATGCAGGGGTAGAAGATGAGACTTGGATGGCTGCAGCTTGCGCTTGGTCTGTTTCAGGCAGATCTGGCGGTGAAAGAGGAGATAGAGAGGAATCCGAAATTTGACCGGGAGCATGTTCTGTGGGACGGGAAAATTCGGGTGAAAAGGTTACATAATGACGGAATGGCTGGTGGAAAATGCAAAGGCCATATGCCGGCATTAATTAAGGTCAGCGGTTGTATGACACTCGGATGCGCAGGAATGTTTTTCAGGCTTCTTGGAAAAGAGGGGCATACGGCACAAAAATTAGGCTGCGCGCTTCTGACAGGAGGAGCGCTTTCCAATCTGTATGACCGGTGCAGGAGGGGATATGTGGTAGATTATATCAGTTTTGGGACGCCGTTAAAGAAGCTGAACAATCTGGTGTTTAATCTGTCCGACTTTTTTATACTGACAGGAGCGTTTCTGATATGTTTGGGCCGGACAGACCGTACAGAAGAGTGACGGGCAACCGGTTTTTTTCAGGGATGCTTGGACTGGCGATAATGCTTCAAATACTGGCCAGATATGTACCGGGATTCGCGGAAGGGTACGCCAGATATGTTTATCCGGTGATTCTAAGAGGATTGGGAGGCATAAGCAATCTGGTTCCTTTTGCATTGGATGAGGCATTGATTTATATTCTGATTCTGCTTATAGTCGGGTATCTTGCAGCAGGTATCCGGCATATGATGAAGATGCAGGAAACAGTGAAAGAGTGGTCGGTAAAAACAATCCAAAGACTTATAAAAGCCGGGATTTTATGGTTCTTTTTATTTACGGTCAACTGCGGTGTGAATTATCACAGGGCGACATTTTCTGAACTGGCTGAGATTCCGGTGGAACTTTCTACGGTTGAGGAGCTGGAAGGGCTTTGCCTGTGGCTGACAGAGAAGATTGAGAAAACTGCGCCCCGGATCAGGACGGAGGAAAACGGTCTGTGCGCAATGCCTGATCAGATGCGGGAAAAGACCAGACAGGCTATGACAGAGCTTGGAAATACATATCCGCAGCTGGCGGGCTGGTATCCCAAGGCGAAGCCGGTATTTACCTGGCGGGTATTGTCTATGGAGGCTTTAGAGGGTGTTTCAGGTCCTTATACGATGGAAGCCAATTACAATCCGGATATTCCGGCGCATAATCAGCCGGCGGTACTTTGCCATGAATTGTCCCACTTAAAAGGCTTTATGAGAGAAGACGAGGCTAATTATATTGCCTATCTTGCCTGTACCGGTTCCGAGGATGCTAATCTTAAATACAGCGGACTTTTGCTTGCCTACACGCACAGTATCAACGCATTGTATCGCGCGGACCGGGAACGGTTTTCGGATGTAAGAAAAAGGCTGTGTGAGCAGGCGGAGAGAGACTATGCTTATCATAGAGAATACTGGAAGCAGTTCGAAGGTCCGGTGGCCAAAGTCTCTGATAAAGTGAACAATGCCTACTTAAAGGCAAACGCACAGAAAGAGGGCAGCAGAAGCTATGGGCGTATGGTAGATCTGCTGCTTGGAGAATACCGGCGTAGGGAAGATTAATTAATCTTCCCGGTCGGGAAAGTTTTGCCCCGGCGCAGAATTAATCGCTACCCTGGGCTTTATCAAGAGCAGTTTGGATGGCTCCCATCAGCATCAAAGAAGTATATTGGCTGTCTTCAGAGTAAGTAAGGTTTTCCAAAGACTGAGCCTTTATGATCTGTTCTGAAAGCGATTCTAAAGCAGGTTCCATCAAAGGATACATGGCAGATACCGTCTCATCTAACTGACGAAAATGGATGGATGAGATATAATCTTTATCTACAGTGACGGCAATTTCCACAGGATGGCCTCCCAGGGTCATGGAAGCCGTGTATATGCCGGCCGTGTATTTGGATGGAAGGTCTACGGCTGCGGCAGGCGCTTTGTCAGAGGAGAACATAAAGATCATCAGCAGGAGGAAAAGGATGCCCAGGGCGACGAAAATCCCCGTATAGATCAGTTCCTTCATGTGGAAAACCCATATTTTTGTTTTGGCGCTCATGGCGAAACTCCTGTATAGAAGATTCTTTGTTATAACTTATGTGGGTGTGGACGGATTTATGAGCGGCGGGGTGCCAAAAATTATTGAAAAACCTCTTTCTTTTTTTGCTGTTTTGCATTAGTATAGTATCATAGGTATCTAGCATCTAAAAATCTTACGGTTTTTGGCGGATATTTCCGAGGGAGTATGTGCAATATCGCCAAAAGAATGTGCGTAAAGGAGAAAAAGTATGATATCAAATCAGATACTCCAAAACACAATTGACGGATTGAAAGGGATTACCAGAATAGATCTTTGTATTCTGGATATTGAAGGGAAGGTGCTGGCTTCTACGGAGCGGGAATCTGGGAGCCATGAGGATGAGGTTGTTGCCTTTACAGCGTCGCCTGCCGACAGCCAGGTAGTTCATGGCTATCAGTTTTTTAAAGTGTTTGATGAAAATCAGCTGGAATATATACTGCTTGCGAAAGGGTCCAATGATGATGTGTATATGGTAGGGAAGATGGCGGCTTTTCAGCTTTCTTGTCTTCTGACTGCTTATAAGGAAAGGTTTGATAAGGACAATTTTATTAAAAATCTTCTGCTGGACAATCTTCTGCTGGTGGATATCTATAACCGCGCCAAAAAGTT
>CAJUMT010000135.1 GCA_910587495.1 uncultured Lachnospiraceae bacterium
TTAAATGTTTAACCTCTTTTAAAACAGCCGCCAGCTGCTCTTTCGTTTCTATTGAGATATGAAGCTTACAAGTTTCCTGCGTTTTTCTTTCTTCCCGTATATTGGCATTATCTGGATAAACGGCTGGCTGCCGCGGCATTCCGGTATGCAAAATCTCTTCTTTCAACCGTTCCAGTGCATCTCTTCTTAAACTGTTAAGCGCCTGCACCGGTACAAACAGAGGGCTTTTTATCTCTACTTTTAAGTCTTCCCAGAAAAAAGAACTTTCTCCGGTCTTTTTCATCTGCTTTCTTAAATTCTCTTCCTCCATGGGACGGTTCTTGGGTGTCTGCGGGCATGCTCCATACACGGTCAGAGAAACTTTATCATCTGCCGTCCGGATTTTAAGCTCCATAGGCTGATCCGCCTGTGCGGACAGGATGCCTTTTACCGGTATCTTTTTCTCCGTATCCACATACTGTTTCCGAAGGGAAGCGATCAGGCTCTCATAGGCTTTTTTCTCCTGAATGGAAGGCTCGCTGCCTGTGAGCGCCATCATATTCCTTCCGTTTCGTTGTTCATAATAGCCTCTGGAGAAGCCGTCTCTGTTGAAAAGAAGGCTTAGTTCTTCTCTGTCCTTTTCCTGCACATGGTAATCCTGCGCCCCGTATTTCAAATAATGGTCCACATATTTGCGGTAAATGCGCACGACACCCGCCACATATTCCGGGCGCTTCATCCGTCCTTCGATTTTTAAAGAGCAGACACCCGCCTGGGCGATCCCGGGAATAATATCCAGGGTACAAATATCTTTCGGACTTAGCAGACGGTTCTCCTTTTTCCCGGAAACCGCTCTGCCCTCCTCTGATCTGGCTGTATAAGACAGGCGGCAGGGCTGCGCGCAGCGCCCCCGGTTGCCGCTTCTGCCTCCTAAGATACTGCTGAACAGGCACTGCCCTGAGTAACAGTAGCACAGGGCTCCGTGTACAAAACTCTCGATCTCCACGTCAACGCTCTCATGGATTTTTTGAATTTCTACAAGAGATAATTCTCTTGCCAGCACGACGCGTTTTGCACCCGCCTCTTTCATAAGCTTCACCCCGCCTGTCCCGCACAGCGTCATCTGTGTGCTGGCATGAAGCGCCAGGCCGGGGAACCATGTTCTAACCGCCTGCATCACACCTGCATCTTGTATGATAACCGCATCAAGGCCGTGTTCATAACATGGCTTTAGATACGCATACAACTCTTGGGTCAGTTCTTTTTCTTTCAGCAGTGTATTGATTGTCAGATATAGTTTCATGCCATGCAGGTGGGCATAATCAATCGCTTCCAGAAGTTCCTCATCCGCAGGATTATCCGCATAAGCGCGCGCGCCGAAACGGCTGCCTCCCATATAGACTGCGTCCGCCCCGGCGCCTGCCGCCGCTTTCAAACTTTCAAAAGAGCCGGCCGGAGCCAGCAGTTCGAGTTTCTTTTCCATTGCTGTTTCTTTCTCTCCATATAATAACAAGCCAGCGTTACTGGCTGGCCTGCTGTCTTTTCGTGTTTTTATTACAGTCTGTATTCCGGCTTGATCAGCTTTCGTTTTAGTGCCGACTGCGCCATACGAGTCTGTTTTCGTTGTTCTTCCTGAAGCTTCCGATGCAGATCTTCAATTTCGCCTGTAAGTTTATCTTCCTTCATCTTCGCGTCAATCAGGTCGTGTTTTAAACTGTAAATCTCCTGGTCTTTTTGCTCCGCTTCCTGTTCCAGGCGTTCTTTTGCCTCCGCCGCTTTAAAATACTCATCCGCAAGGTTCATATTCTTTAAAAGCTGTTTTTCATCAACGGAAAGATTTTTGTAACTATCCATCTCGGAAAGTTTTATCTCCATCTCATTTAGATAATTGGCGACTTTTTGTATATATTCGGTACTTTCATATCCGCCGATCGTATAGATCTTGCCATTGATTAATACTTCAGCCATATTCTTCTTTGCCATGGAAATTCCCCTTTAGTTTCATTGCGGATAACCGCACTGCTCTTCTAAACGATTATATCTGAATTATGTCTCAAAAGCAATCCCTAAATGTGCATATGACAGACGGGTGGCGACGCGACCGCGGGGCGTGCGGTTTAAAAAGCCGTTCTGGATCAGGTAGGGTTCGTAGACTTCTTCTAATGTACCTGCGTCCTCTCCAAGAGCTGCCGCCAGAGTGTCCAGGCCCACAGGGCCTCCCGCAAATTTTTCGATGATTGTACGCAGGATCATGCGGTCCGACTGGTCCAGTCCATAACGGTCCACTTCCAGAAGGTCCAGCGCAAAGGCTGCTACCTCTTCCGTAATCTGTCCGTCATATTTTACCTGAGCGAAATCGCGCACACGTTTTAACAGACGATTCGCCAGACGGGGCGTCCCGCGGGAGCGTCTGGCAAGTTCTTCCGCGCCTCTTTCATCAATAACCACACTTAATACTTCCGCCGAGCGCAGAACGATTGTCGTCAGCTCCTGCACTGTATAATATTCCAGATGATGAATCACGCCAAAACGATCGCGTAAAGGCGCGGTCAAGAGTCCGGCGCGGGTAGTGGCTCCCACCAGCGTAAACTTCGGAAGATCTAGACGGATGCTTCTGGCTGACGCCCCTTTTCCAATCATAATGTCAATGGCATAATCTTCCATGGCCGGATACATGACTTCTTCCACCTGGCGGTTCAGCCGATGGATCTCATCCACAAAAAGTACATCCCCTTCCTGGAGGTTATTCAAAATCGCCGCCATCTCACCTGGTTTTTCTATGGCCGGACCGCTGGTCACTTTCATATGGGTTCCCATCTCATTGGCGATGATCCCTGCCAGGGTCGTCTTGCCCAAACCCGGAGGGCCGTAAAACAACACATGGTCCAGAGGTTCCCCCCTGGATCTGGCCGCCTCTATATATATTTTCAAATTACTTTTTGCCTTTTCCTGGCCGATATACTCTGCCAGACTCTGCGGACGCAGACTGCCTTCTGTCCGGATATCTTCCTCTGCCGCATCCGTTGTGATAATCCTTCGGTTGTTCATGGTAAACCTCTGTCTTTATTGTTATTTTAAAAAGCCATCCGTTTCAATGCTTCTTTCAGTATATCTTCCACATCCATATCCTCGGATGGTTTTACCGCCCGCACAGTTTTCAAAGCTTCCGTGCTGCCGTATCCCAACGCCACCAAAGCCTCCACGGCGTCCTGTACCGCCTGGTTGGATGAAACTGCGGGCGCAGAAGGCTGTAAGACAGAAATGCTTCTCTTCTCTAAAACATCTTCCAAATCCAGCTTGTCCTTTAATTCCAGTATGATCTTCTGGGCAGTCTTGGCGCCGATCCCCGGAGCTTTGGCAATCCTCTTTGCGTCGTCCGCCAAAATCGCAAGCCTTAAATCGTCCGCCCCCAGAAACGACAAAATATTAAGTCCCGCTTTAGGGCCTACTCCGCTGACGCTCGTCAGCATACGGAACATAGTAAGGTCGTCTTTTATAAGAAAGCCAAACAGCACCGCTGCATCTTCCCTTATCTGCATATAAGTATGTAATTTTATCTCCTGGCCAATCCCTTCCAGCATGGATAAAAGCTGTCCCGGAACCAGCACCTCATAACCAACCCCGTTCACATCCAGCACCACGCTGCTTTCTGTCAGATCAGCAACCTTTCCTTTTAAAAAAGCAATCATCTGCATGTACTTCCTTTCGGACTTTCATCATACCACGAATTGGGGGTTCCTGCAAATAGAAGTCAACAATATCAGAAAATTTCGGCCCCAGTTTTGACATTTCGCATTCTATACACTATAATGTGTATTACAGGCGTAAGAATTAAGGAGGATTTAAAGATGAAAGCATTACCGCAGATTTCAGAGGCGGAATTTGAAGTGATGAAAGTCATATGGAAACATGCACCAATCAGCACCAATGAGATAACGGACAGATTAACACAGACGACCAAATGGAGTCCCAAAACAATACAAACTTTGATTAAACGCCTTGTGACGAAAGGCGCTCTTTCCTATGAAAAGCAAAGCAGGGTATTCGTTTACACGCCTCTGATAGAAGAAAAGGAATACATCGGGCAGAAAAGCCATTCTTTCCTTAAGCGTTATTACAACGGAGACATTACAGCAATGCTTTCTGCCTATATGGAAGATGATAAACTCTCGGAATCGGAGATAGACGCCCTGCGCTCGCTTCTCATCAAAGGGCCAAAAAGGAGGGATTAACATGGCGGATTTTGGAATACGTTTTTTCCTTTGCAATATTTTAATCTGCGCTATCACAGGCATACTTCTCATCACAAAACGAGCATTGAAGAACCATCTGACCAGCCGGACACAGTTCCATTTATGGTTTCTGCTGCTTGGGCTTTTGACGGTTCCATTTCTACCTGTCCGTCCGATCCGGCATTCACTGGTTCTTTTGTGGCTTGATAAGTTGAAAAATGCAACGGCATCAAATATGGAACCCCTTACGGAAACAGCGGCAAATATGAATACGCCCGGCGCCGCAAAACAGATCCATGACTTTGCGCTGTCCGTCAGCAGCCAAACGCCGTCCATGATCGGGCTTATACTGTTTGGAATATGGTTCATCGGAATCCTTGCAATGCTGTTATTGGTGGCAAAATCAAGCGCACGATTTTACTCTATAAAAAAATCCTCTCTTCCGCTGCAAAACAGGGAGGTTCGTATGATATACAATAACTGTTTAAGCGAGATGAAGATAAAAAGGAACATCCCCGTTTACAGCACCGCTTTTTTGAAATCCCCCATCATTGCAGGGTTATTCAGACCATGTATTTATTTGCCAATCCACTTGATTTCGGATGTCCGCATTGACACCGAAAGGCATAATGCTGCGGACGGGCTGCGCTCGATCAGGTATATGCTGTTACATGAATTACAGCATTACAAACATAAGGATGCCATTGCAAGTTTCTTTATGAATCTCTTCGGCGTTCTGTACTGGTTTAACCCTTTTGTATGGCTTGCGCTGAGAGAAATGCAGGGTGACAGGGAAGTTGCCTGTGATACTTCTGTACTGAAGCTCCTGAACGAATGCGATTATGAAGATTATGGGAATACTTTGATAAACTTTGCAGAAAAAGTTTCCCTCACGCCCTTCCCCTTTGCTGCCGGGATCAGCGGAACTATGAAACAAATGCAGAAAAGAATTATCAATATTTCCTCTTATCAAAAACCGTCTGTCTGGAAAAAGGTAAAAGGAGCCGGAATTTTTGCTCTTATTGCCATCATACTTTTGGGAATTACACCGATGTTCTCCACCTACGCTGCCGAACAAAGCTATTATCCGTGGAACATATCCTCCGAAAAGATTGACTTATTGGATTTGTCTGCATATTTCAATGGATATGAGGGATGTTTTGTTTTATACGACATGAACAATGATGCATGGAATATTTATGACATGAATCATGCCACTTTACGGACAGCGCCAAATTCTACCTATAAAATATATGACGCATTGTTCGGTCTGGAAGAAGGCATTATCAAGCCAGGAGATTCTGTTATGGTATGGAACGGAGCCGACTATCCATTTGAAGCATGGAATGCGGATCAGGACTTGTATTCTGCCATGCAAGCCTCCGTCAACTGGTATTTTGAGGAAATAGATCAACAGCTCGGCAGGACTGTCATTCAGGATTATATCCGAAAAATCGGATATGGGAATGAGAGTGTAAATGCAAATCTTTCCTCCTATTGGATGCAGGGGACTCTAAAAATCTCCCCAGTTGAACAGGTGGAGCTTCTAACAGCCCTACACAACAACCAATTTGATTTTGCCCCGGAAAATATAAATGCCATAAAAAATTCTATCTGCCTTTTTTCGTCAGAAGGCAAAAGCTTTTACGGAAAAACCGGAACCGGACGTGTAGACGGTCAAGATGTAAATGGCTGGTTTGTAGGCTATATTGAAACCACTAGCAACACATACTTTTTTGCCACCAACATCCAAGCCGCTGAAAATGCCACAGGTAGTAAAGCATCAGAAATCTCGCTCTCCATCCTGTCGCATATTGGTATATGGCAACAATAAAAATCTGATCCAATGCTCTCAAGCATACATAAAATGCTCCCTTTTTAAGTAGTCCATGTAGAAATGCAGTTACTTAAAAGAGAGCATTATTTTTCAATGATTAGTTACTGTCATTTAAATAATTACAAATGTTTTCAATAGTCATTTCTTTTTCAGGAATATGCTGTTTAACATCTTCCATTATATCCTTTGCGAGAATAAATTCATTTTCTCCGGCTAAATATATTATATTATCCGGGCGTGGAACCATGCCTGTTGGTCCTGCTCCAAAGAAGTAGTAACATATAATAATTATATCTTTCTTCCCATCATTATTTATATCCCGAAAAGCAACTGCGCCAACACTGTCAAAAGAACCTATACGGTCACTTTTTCCTGTTGTATTATTTTTTTCCCTATATCGATAAGGAAATCTATATGCTATCTGGTCATCTCTAAGTAAGAAAAATGATGCATATTCTCTCGGATCAACATTATACGTTGGCTTACACGACACAAATTTAACTTCTCCCCAATCATCCAATGTAACGTCAAATGACTGCTCCGGTATCATGTACTTATTTATATATTCCATTGAATTACTATCAATATCCAATTTCCCATCATTCTCATCTGATTCCATATCGTCCTGGCTCTCCGGTTCGCCTGCATAAACTGTCTGTGGGTTTATCTCTTCCTGATTTTCCGATTCGCTTTCATAAACTGATTGTGAAGTTATCCCCTCAATTTCATTTATATCCCCGGTTTCTGTATATTCTTCTTTATCTGTTAATTGTTTTATCTCTTTTCTTCCATCAAAGTATAGAACAATCTGCTCATCGAACTGTTCATCCCCAGACAGGATAACTTCGACATAATCCCCATGCCATGTAACCTCCCATATACTGCTGCGTATGCTTCCACCATCATCCCGCAGCTCAAAGTCTGCTTTGGATATTCTGCTTTTGCCCTCGTAAAGAACCAACCTGCCAGAAGCTGAACCAAACGGGAAATCAGCCTCTCCAACAGCCTGTAAAACAAGTTCATAAGTTCCATCCGGTGAAACAGACGTGTCTGCGTTTGTGATTTTGTAATCTGACACATAGACAAAACTCCCCCAAAACACAGCGATTATAATAAAGGTAGCAGCCACAAAGCCTAATATAAATTTGAGTGTCTTTTTCATTGCTCCATATCCCTTCTTTTTTCAACATCAAGCAATACCCATAATTACTGTCTAACAATCCGGTATTGATATTCCGGTATATTTGAAATCCCACCATCCAGAATTTTGTTTCCCAAATACTGAAAACTGCCATCTTCTGAAAACCGCACCGTAAGCTCATGCGTTATCACCGCATCGTCACATAAAATCATGCTGCATACCGCATCCACAGTTAAAGTAACTGTCCCGTCTTTGTTTTCCCTAATATCCGTAACCTCTGGAAAGGAAGTTCCAAAATAAGTAGGTGCATAGTTGAAACAACCAAGCCTTGCCCACGCATAAGTCTGTTTTTCTTTGTCAAATGCCGCATATTTCTGTATTTCCTCCGATGTTATTGGAAGATATTCCATAATCAGACGCTCAAACTCCTCTTTAGGTATCCCATCCGGATAATTTCCCGAAGGAAACTGCTCCTGATATTTCAATGCATATAAATATTCATACATACCATTATAATCCAAATTTTCCATATGGTCTGCATCCCATTCAGAGCATAAAAGATTGTTTCCCTGATAGGCTAATCCAAGCACGCATTTTTCAGACATTTCTCTGTTTTCTTCTGTAATTGGCTTTACCCGGATGATACAGCTCCCGTCCACTATTTCAGTCACTTCCGGATACTCCGGTACGCATAACTCATAACAGAACCATCCTTTCTCCGTAAATTTCCATTCTTTGATTCGGGTATAGGAAATATACGTTATTACAGGCTTATCATCATCGCTCCATGAGTCTTTTGCGGATAAAACATACATATCCTTTCCGTCATAAGAATATTTATATCTCCCGATACCGCCATCCGAATGTACTTCATAAATAATCACTGAGCCGCTGCTGCCTGCTAAGGAAGCATTTAAAAATTCTTCCAGTTTCTTGTGATTTTCCATATTAGAATATATTTCTGTTACTGTAACCGGGCATCCGGTGGCTTTCAGTTTTTCCACCATCTGCTCTATGACTTCATCTGCAATGACAACATTGGACGCACAGCCTTTATCTGCGTTTTTGTATAGCTCCGATATAAGCCCCATCATTTCTTTGCAATCTTCTTCCGCTTCTTCCCGTTGACGGGCATCTATCGGAAGATCATAGCCTTTTTCCTCTTTATTGCCGTATGGCATAGAGGGATACCCGTAGGGTGTTTCTATTTGTCTGTCTGTTTCTGTTTCCTCGTCTGTACTTTCTGCATATTCCTCTTGTTCATTTTCTCTGGTTTTGCCAGCATATTCGTTTTTCATATTTCCGTTATTGTTACAGGCACATAACAAGGTAACACACACCATCACACAAGCCACAAGGATTACCTTCTTCTTTAGCTTCATCATCCCTTTTTCATCTTCCTCCCTTTGGCACTTCTAATTCCTTCTGTTCTATCGTATTGGATAAATACCTGAATGTGCCGTCCCCAAATGGCTGTACCACGATTGTATTGGTAAAAGCAAGGTCAGAATTGTAATCTGCCCATACCCCATCAACAATAAGCGTAATTGTTCCATCTGCATTTTCTGAATAATCAACGACTTCTCCAAACGGTGGATACGGGCTTGCAAATATCATTTCATACTCATAGCTATTGCTATCCTCATCATAGCCGCATTTTTCCCGTAACTGTTCTATTGATACCGGAAAATATGTAGTCATTATTTTTTCGTATGTGTCCGCAGGTATTCTCCAGTTTTCTGTCCTTAAATTTTCCCCGGTGTATATCCGATATATATCTTCAAACATACAAGGCATCAGAATATCTTCTACATTGCTGCTGTCCCAGTTTATCACAAGGACATTGTAATTTACATAGCTTAACCCATATACATATTTAGCGGTTAATTCCCTGCATTTATCAGAAAGCGGTTTTATTCTCCAATACTGGCGCAGACTGGAATGGGCTATCACATCTTTATATGCATAAATAAAATAACCTTTCTCTGTCAGCTTGATTTCCGCTATATCGCTGACCAGGGTATTCTTAATCTCCGGTATACCGCCCTCCTGCCAGCCAATCCCTACATAATATGTCTGTAACTCATTGTTCCTATATATAAAAGTGACAGCTCCGATAAGCCCATCCCGGTTTACATCAAATACAGTCACCATTGCATCACGTTTTTCTAAATATGCAGCATAAAAATCTTCCACTTCCCCATAGTTTTCCATATTAGTATCTTCTGTAATGCTGACATAGCCCGCCTCTCCAAGAAGTGAAACAACCTTCCGGCACTGCTCTCTTGTGAATCCTTTGATATTGGAACCATAAGAAGATTCGCA
>CAJUMT010000136.1 GCA_910587495.1 uncultured Lachnospiraceae bacterium
CAAAGATTAGGTGCTGTTTTAATGTCAATACACCAATTTATTACATTTTTTGCTTGATAATTCAAGCATTTGCACCAGCTTTATTGGTGGGAAAGTTGAGTTATAAGAAAAATTCCAATCCGATAGTTTTGCTAAAGTTGATAGCGGGGAATTAGTAATACTTAACACACAGCATTTCTTTTTCTTAAACTGGTTAATTGCTTCAATCAGTCTTTCTGTTTCACCGCTTTCTGAAAGAGCAATAACGGCTGTATTCTTCCAGCGAAAAGTATCGATCGGATAAAGTGCATCTTCAAGTCCTACGGCAAAGTGCCCCATATTGGAAAAATATCTTGCTCCGTATTTTGCTAATGTTCCTGATGAACCCATGCCAATAAAGACTATCAGATCAGCTTTTTTAAGAACGTCAATCGCAAACAATAGTTTTTCTTCAAAGGCACTTGAATTAGCCCTTGTAAAAAAATCGGAAAGTTCCTGCAAATCTTCCATAGGCGCGCAGGCAGCCTGCAAGGTAATCTCTTTTTTCAGAGCTTCTTTAAATTCTGAATACCCGTCAAAATTGTTTTTATTGCAAAAGCGCAATATGGTAGACGTAGATACTTGGAGTTCTTTTGCAAGCTCTCGGATGGTCATGTATTGTATCTTGTCAATATCAGAAACGATATATTTGTAAATACGAATATCTGTTTCGTTGTACTTTTGTATTTCTTCATACGAAAACATGTTGTATTTCCTCCAAAAGTATTAGATGCCTTGATTATAAACTGATTTTGTACGCTTTACAACTATTGGAAACTAAAAATATCCCCCCTGCGGGGTTGTGAGGCGCCTGTGCATATGATAATGTATGTATAGAAAAGAGCATCAATGAGGGGGAGACAGGAGAAAAGAAATATGGAGCAAAGAGCAGAGAAGGTCCTGGACGGATTGAAATCTTATTGGGGCGTCCGTTCCGAGAGCTATTCCAGACAGAATATCGAAGAGCTGAATAATTGGAAAAAAGACGCATGGAGACAGTTGATCCTTAAGTACGCACCGGCGAAAAATCATATGAAGGTTCTTGACGTGGGAACCGGCCCGGGCTTTTTTGCGATCAATCTGGCGCTGGCGGGCCATCAGGTAAGCGCAGTGGACGTGACAGAAGAGATGCTTATACATGCCCAGGAGAATGCCAGCGCGTACGGGGCGGAGGCTGATTTCGTTTTGTACGACGGGGAGCATCTGCCGTTTGAAGACGAAAGTTTTGATCTGGTGGTATCCAGAAATGTGTTGTGGAATCTGGAAAAACCGGATGAGGCGCTCTGGGAGTGGAAACGGATTCTGGCGCCCGAAGGCCGCATGGTTTATTTTGACGCCAACTGGTATCTCTATCTTTTTGACGAAGAACAGAGGAAGCGGCATGATACGGCACACGAGAATTATCACAGGCTTTATCCTCATGCAGTGCATGACAAAATCGGCAGTCAAAAAGCGCGGTTTCTGGAGGAACTCGCCATGACGTTGCCGCTGTCGAAAGAACACCGGCCAAAGTGGGACGAGGATATTCTAAAAAAGATGGGGATGAATGTGATCAAGATACTTCCAAATGCGGGGGAGCTGGTGTGGGATGAGGAAGAAAAGGTTCATGAAGAGGCGACGCCGCTTTTTATGATCTGCGCAGAGAAGGACAAATGGATTGGCTAATGAACTTTTTGCGCAGGCGCTGGAGCTTGTGAAAATATAACAAAACAGAATGAAACCATAAAAAAACGGAATGCTTTATATCCCCCATGTGGGGTTGTATGCTATTCTGTTTTTTTGTAGAATATTTTCCGAAAAATATAAATGCAGAGGAGTGAAGGAATGAAAAAGTACATAACAAGACGGTTTCTCCAGCTGATCCCGATCCTTTTTGGAATCACACTTTTATCTTTCCTTTTGATGAATACGGGAACTGCGGACGCCATTGACGTGATGGAGAATAATACCGGAAGCGTCATGTCAGAAGAAGAAAAGGATATTCTGCGCGCAGAGTTGGGGCTTGATAAACCTCTGATACAGCAATACATAATCTGGCTTGGAAAGACTGTCCGGGGCGATATGGGAGAGTCCTTTGTGTCCGGACAGCCGGTGTTTGCCACCTTTGTATCAAAGCTGCCTAAAACGATCTATCTGACGATTACATCAATTTTTTTGACAGTGCTTTTATCGATTCCTTTGGGGATACTTTCAGCGGTGAAACAGAATAAGATTACAGATTATATGATTCGTTTTTTTAGTTTTATTGGCAATTCATTGCCGAATTTTTTTGTGTCGCTTTTGCTGATCTATTTCTTTTCGCTGAGACTGAACCTGCTTCCGGTTATGGGAAATAATGCAGGCTGGAAAAGTGTGATTCTGCCAACTTTGACATTGGCGCTGTCCATGGCGTCCAAGTACACCAGGCAGGTGCGGGCGACGGTGCTGGAAGAGCTGAATAAGGATTATGTCCAGGGTGCAAGAGCACGGGGAATCGGAGAAAAACGGATTCTGTATTTCAGTGTACTGAGGGCGTCCATGCTGACGATCGTGACACTTTTGGCATTGTCCATCGGCTCCCTGCTGGGCGGCACGGCCATCGTGGAATCCATCTTTATGTGGGACGGCGTAGGTAAGATGGCGGTGGACGCCATTACCATGCGGGATTATCCGGTGATTCAGGTGTATGTGATCTGGATGGCGATCATCTATGTGGGTGTGAACCTCGTTACGGATATCATTTATCATTACCTGGATCCGAGGATTCGTCTGGGACAGGAGGATGCGTGACATGGCAGAAGAACAGAAGATTACCATACGGAAACAAAAAGTGGTAAAAGATCATACAAAACTAAAGATGATCCTCTTTGGGGCGCTGGCCGTGGGAGTCATTCTGATGGCGGTGTTTGCGCCGTACCTGGTGCCGTATGACCCCTATGAACAGGATCTTGCAAGCGCGCTGCTGCCGCCGGGCGGGGCGCATCTTTTAGGGACAGACCGTTATGGAAGAGACATGCTTTCCCGCGTGATTGTGGGATCACAGTCTACAATCTTTTCCGCCCTTTTGCTGGTGCTGGTGATCACGGTGATCGGAAGCGCGGTGGGAATCCTCTGCGGCTATCACGGCGGAAAACTGGATTCCTTCCTGATGAGGCTTTCGGACATCTTTCTGGCATTTCCGGGCATGGTGTTCGCGATCGCGGTGGCTAGTGTGATGAGCGGCGGCATCATGAATGCGGTGGTTGCTCTGGCCTGTATTTCCTGGCCTAAATATGCCAGGATTGCCAGAAGCCAGGTTATGACGGTCAAGAGTACGCCCTTTATGGATGCTGCGAAGCTGTCCGGTTCGGGAACATTTAAAATAATCGTCAAACATATTGTGCCGAATATTGCCGGGCCTGTGGTTGTGACAGCTGTGCTGGATATCGGAACGATGATTATGGAGATTGCCGGATTGTCATTCCTTGGACTGGGTGCGACGCCGCCCACCGCGGAATGGGGTTCCATGATGAGCAACGGAAGAAGTATGCTACAGACTTCGCCCTGGGTGATCCTGGCGCCGGGCGCCGCGATTTTCCTGACCGTTATGATCTTTAATCTCGCAGGGGATACGGTACGCGACATGCTTGATCCCCGGCAGAAGGGAAGGTGATCGGATGGAGCCATTACTGGATGTACAGCATGTGGAAATCAGTTACAATGGAAGGGCAGTGGTACATGATGTGTCGTTTCAGCTGGAACAAGGCGAGATCCTAGGGATTGTCGGTGAGTCAGGAAGCGGTAAGAGTACGATTATTAAAGCGGCCATGGGCCTTCTGGGAAATAGCGGGGCCGTGACAAAAGGCGATATCTATTATAAAGGAAAAAATGTCATTGACGCCGGTGCGGATGAGCTCCAAAAGATGCGAGGACCGGCCATGGGTATGATCTTTCAAAATACAGAAGCATCGCTTTGCCCAATCCGCAGTATCGGGGATCAGCTCTACGAGAGTGTCTGTCAGCATGAGAAGGTGAGCCGGGAGGAAGTGCGGGAACGGGCGCTTAAGCTTTTCGGCAAGATGCGTTTAAACGACGGGGAGCGGATCTTAAACAGCTATCCTTTTGAGCTGTCCGGAGGCATGAACCAGCGGGTCGGTATCATGATGGCCATGGTCTTAAAGCCGGATCTTCTCTTTGCGGATGAGCCGACCAGCGCCCTGGATGTGACGGTGCAGGCGCAGGTGGTGAGAGAGATGATGAAGATGCGGGAACTCTATCATACCGGCATCGTCATTGTCACGCATAACATCGGAGTCGTGGAATATATGGCTGATAAGGTCGCAGTCATGTATCAGGGAAGACTGATAGAGTATGGAAAGACAGAAGATATCATCCATCGTCCCAAAGAAGCGTATACGAAGAAGCTGATTGGCGCGGTTCTTCGTATAAACAGAGGGTGAAGACATGCAGAAAATACTGGAAGTAAAAGAACTGAAAAAGACATTTTGCAAGAATAAAGTTCCTTTTGTGGCGGTAAACAATATCAGTTTTGACATGTACAAAGGAGAATACTTAGGGCTGGTGGGAGAGAGCGGTTGCGGCAAAAGTACGACCGCGAAGATCATCACGCATCTGACGGTGCCGGATACGGGAAGTGTCCTGCTGGACGGAGAGGAAACGCTGTTTTTAAGAGGCAGAAAGGAGCGGGAGCTTTATAGAAAGATCCAGATGGTGTTCCAGATGCCGCAGGATTCTTTTGATCCCAGATGCTCTCTGGGTGACGGTATTATGGAGAGTATGCGTAACCAGGGCATGCCGAAAGTCCGGGCAAGGGAACGGATGTATGAGCTTTTAGACATGGTGGAACTTGACAGGGAATTGGCGTCCCGTTATCCCCATGAAGTCAGCGGCGGCCAGTGCCAGCGGGCAGCCATCGCCAGGGCGCTTGCCCCTGAACCGAAACTGATTATCTGTGACGAGGCGACCAGCGCGCTGGATGTAACGGTGCAGGCGCAGATCGTGGAACTATTAAAGAAACTAAAGAAAGAGCAGGGGCTTTCTCTGCTTTTAATTTGCCATGACCTGGCGCTGGTGCAGAATCTCTGCGACCGTGTACTGGTCATGTACAAAGGAAGCATTGTAGAACAGGGCGTTCCGGACGAGGTGATCATGCATCCGAAAGAAAAGTATACCAGAATGCTGGTGGATTCGGTCTTTTAGATAGAGGTATTATCATACGGCATTTTCCCAGACATGGGGGAATTGTGAGGGCAGATGTAAAATTACTAGAGAGGAATGAAGCAATGAAAAAGAAAAGCTTATGGAAAAAATTTGGCGTGTCACTGCTTGCAGTGACAGTGAGCGCAGGCCTTCTGGCAGGCTGCGGGGGCAAAAATTCCGCACCGGCGAACGATGCGGCGGACAGTATACAGGATACGGGGAGTGATTCCCAGGCAGCGCCGTCAGCGGAAGGTGAGAAGGTGTTTTATTACGGAGATACGACTTTCAATGCAGAGAATGATGAGTCCGATGTAAATCCGCACAACGGATATGCCGGATGGGCCTGTATTCGTTATGGTATCGGAGAGACGCTCTTTAAGTATTCGGACGCGATGGAGGCAGAAGCCTGGCTGGCGACGGAATATACGAATGTGGACGAGACGACCTGGGAGATCACGTTGCGGGGCGGCGTGACATTCACCAGCGGACGCGCCATGGACGCCCAGGCGGTCAAGGAATGCCTGGATCATCTGACCGAAGTGCATGAACGCGCAGCGGGCGATCTGAAGATCCAGGAAGTAATTGCGGACGGACAGAAGCTGACAATTAAGACAGAAGTGCCAGTGCCGGCGCTCATCAACTATCTGGCGGAGCCTTACGGATGTATCATTGATATGGAAGCCGGGATCACGGACGACGGCAATGTCTCCGGCACCGGGCCTTACCGGGCAACGCTGGTAGAGACGGACAAGGGCCTGACACTGGTGAAGAACGAAAATTATTGGGACGGCACGCCCCATCTGGATACCATTTATGTACAGACCATTTCCGACGGAGATACCATGACCATGGCTATGCAGTCGGGAGAACTGGACGGCGCTTATGGCCTGCCCTATGCGAGTCTGCCGCTTTTTGAAAGCGCGCCGTATACGATTTCTTCCAGTGAGACATCCCGTTCCTTTTTCGGGGCTATGAATTATGAGACAGAAGCGCTTCAGGATGCCAATGTGCGCAGAGCCATTGCAGGCGCCATTGACCGTGAGAATTTTACGAAAGTGCTCATGAACGGCAACGGAAGCCCGGCGGTCGGACCATTCCCTGCAAGCTTCGCTTATGGAGATACCACTGTTACGGCGCAGCCTTTTGATTTGGAAGCATCCAGAGCGCTTCTGGCAAAAGCAGGCTGGACCGATACGGACGGGGACGGCTATGCGGATAAAGACGGGCAAAAGCTGACCCTCCGCTGGCTGACCTATCCCAGCCGTCAGGAACTTCCGCTTCTGGCGGAAAGCGTACAGGCAACCATGAAGGAGATTGGTATTGACCTGCAGGTGAACTGCACGGCAAATCATCTGGACTTCATCGACAGTGGGGATTGGGATATCTATGCCAGTGCCTTTGTGACCGCGCCCACTGGCGATCCGGAGTTCTTCTTTACGACCCACTGTCTGGACGCATCCTCCAAGAACCGCGGTAAATACCACAGTGACGAACTGGAAGCCCTGGAAGAAAAGATGAGCCGGACTTTTGATGCAAACGAGCGTGCAAAGCTGGCGACACAGATGACTCAGGTGATTCTGGACGACAACAGCTTTGTTTTCGCTTCCCATCTGAAAATGTCCATGGTTTCCGGCGAGGGCGTGACCGGACTTGTGGCACATCCATGTGATTATTACGAGATTACGGTGGATTTGGATAAGAACTGAGACATTTAGGGTATAGATGAGGAGCAGATATGGAATCTAAGTATCAGTATCAATTTGCCAAAGTTGACATGTGGCCTGATTTTGGGTAAAATATATCCACAAAAAGACATGTTAAATGTTAGTGAGAAAAGTGGAGGGTAGTCGTATGCAGATAATTCCTATGCGTGACTTGAAAAATACGGTGGAAGTAGAACGGCGTTGCGCGGAAGAAAATGGGCCAGTTTATGTAACCAAAAATGGTTATGGTCGCCTGGTGGTTATGGATATTGAATACTATGAGCGGGTCATGCGGAAAATGCATGAAGCGAAAACGATTCTGGAAGGTCTCAAGGATTTAAAAAAGGGGCAAGTATCAGACGGAGATTCTGTGCTTTCTGAGATGAGGAGCAGATATGGAATCTAGGTATCAGTATCAATTTGCCAAAAGAGCAGAAGCAGATCTGGATGATATTATTCGGTATATTGCGGTAGAACTGATGAACCCTGTAGCGGCTGGAAATTTTCTGGATGAGTTACAAAAGGTAATAGACAGGATTCGAATGTTTCCAGAAAGCGGCTCGCTTGTTTTAAACGATTTTATACCGGACATGGGAGTGAGGAAAAAAGTCATAGGAAACTATATTATGTATTATCTGCCAGATTCGGATGATCAAACAATAATAATTTTAAGGATTGTGTATGGCAGGCGGAATATGGATGAGATCTTAAGAACGCTGGGAGACATTTGCGTGTGATTACAACGAGAAATCAAACAAAAATATCCCCCCACCCGGCTTGTGAGGCCTGGGTTGAACTGTTATAATTTTAACACACAGACAAAACGGGGGTACAAAGATATGCTGTTACAAAAGATCGAACAATACTGGACCGGCAGAGCGGAAGGGTATTCCGAAGTGAACCGTCATGAGCTTGCCACGGGGCAGGATCAGGTATGGTTTCAGGAGATCAGAAAATATCTGCCGGAGGAAAAAAATCTGAAGATACTGGATGTGGGGACAGGTCCCGGATTTTTCGCCATCCTTCTGGCAAAAGAAGGATATGATGTGGCGGCGGTGGATTATACGGAAGCCATGCTCCTGCAGGCGAAGGAGAACGCGGGGGCGCTGGTGGAAAAAATTCATTTCCGACAGATGGACGCCCAGCATCTGGAATTTCCCGACGGGACATTCGATGTAGTGATCTCCCGCAACCTGACCTGGAATCTGGAAAAACCAAACCAGGCTTACGGGGAATGGATGCGGGTGTTGAAGGAAGGCGGACAGCTTTTGAATTTTGATGCCAACTGGTATCATCATCTGTTTGATGACAGGATGCGCAAAAGATATGAAAAGGACAGGGAGCAGGTGGAAGCTCTTTGTTTGGAGGATCATTATACATGTACGGATATCGATGCCATGGAAGAGATTGCCAGACAGGTTCCCATGAGTCGGACGATGCGCCCGGCTTGGGATCTTAAGGTGCTTAAGACATATACAGGAGGTCAGGTACAGGCGGACGAGCGGGTGTGGGAGCGCGTCTGGGATCCGACTGAGCGGGCAAACTATGCATCTACACCCATGTTTCTGATTCATGCGGTAAAATGCAAAGCTGCAGAAGATAAGATGGCAGTCTCTGCCTGAAGAAAAGCGGGGAATCATGTTGTGATCGAGATCAAACAGCTTCAATATCTGGTCGTATGTGCAGATCTTCAATCTTTCAGCAGAGCTGCAGATGTGCTGTTTACGACGCAGCCAAATGTGAGTAAGATCATCCGGTCGTTGGAAGCAGAACTGGGTTTTCCTCTTTTCGAGCGAAAAAACCGGGGGATTCGGCTGACGAAAAAGGGGAGGGAGATATATGGCTATGCCAGCAGAACCCTGGAAAATATGAATCAGCTGCAGGCATATGCCCGATTGGATGAAGAAGAGGAATTGTCCATTGCCTGCAATCCCAGTTCATGGATATCCGCACGCTTTACGGAATTTTATCAGCTGCATAGGGACGAGAAGATTCGTTTCCAGATCATGACAGCCAGCACGGAGGATGTGCTGAGGCGCTGCGGCAGCGGGCAGTCGGATGTGGGGTTTGTTCATATGATGGAACCGCAGATGCTGTCTTTTCGGTATAAGCTGGAAAGGCAGCATCTGGAATTTACAGAGCTTAAGAGGTGCAGAGCCATGCTTTATTTCGGCATGTGCAACCCCATGGGGCAGAGACAGTCCATAGAAGAGATTCCTATGAAGAAGATTCGGTTGGTGCAGTGCTATGAAGATGAATTTACGCTGAATCATTATTGGGATATTTTCCGTCTGGAACAGAAGGAAAAGACAGAAGCGCAGGTGGCGGTGATTACCAACAGCGACTATGTGATGAATGATCTGCTACGCAACACGGATCTTGGAAATATCAGCGGAGCGTATCTGGGGCCGGAGGAAGAGTCCCAGGGTTATCCGGGGGTGTCTCTCTACGGCGAGGAAGAGCCGGTACTTTTCGGTTATGTGCTTCGAAAGGAAGACATGCCCGGACTGTGGACGCGGCGGTTTGTGGATTTTATAACAGGGAAAATAATCGGGGAATAGCTTGGTTGAAAGTAATACAAAAAACGGCAACTATTT
>CAJUMT010000137.1:0-6339 GCA_910587495.1 uncultured Lachnospiraceae bacterium
AATGCCATCAGTTTATATTTTGTAATATTGATTCCAATCGATTCTGCCGCAATCCTGTTGTCACGAATTGATTTGATCGCACGTCCGTCTCTGGAATTGATCAGATTCAACACAATAAACAGTGTGAAGAAAATCAAAAGAACGCCCGCAGTAAAAGAAGCATCCTTCGGCGTACCTGTAATACCCTGAGGTCCATTGATAATTACAAAACCATCCGCTTCCAAACCGAGAGAAAGTTTATCTTTCACGGAAACATGGATGCCGCTGTCGTCCACACCCACATAGAACACATTCACCACATTCTTTATGATCTCGCCGAAAGCCAGCGTCACGATAGCCAGATAATCTCCCCGAAGCCGCAGTACCGGAATACCGATCAAAAGTCCAAAGACAGCTGCAGCAACCGCTCCTACCAACAGAGCCAGCAGAAGTCTTACGCCGCCTATGGGAATCGTATCTTTCATATAGTTGGAGAAAAACGCGCCTGCAAAGGCCCCCACGCACATAAAGCCCGCATGTCCCAGACTTAATTCCCCGGAGATGCCGACTACCAGATTCAGCGATATGGCCAGAACCACATACACGCACAGCGGCACCAAAAGTCCCTGGAGCAAACTGGAAATCATCCCGCCTTTTAAAAGGATCTCTACCAGAACGTAGGCGATAGCCACGATACCATATGTGATCAAATTATCTTTTGTCGTCTTACTCATCTTTTTCATTTGCCTCACCTACACTTTCTCCTGAATCGGTTTGCCTAAAAGTCCTGTGGGCTTCACAAGCAGTACGACAATCAGAACCGCGAACACGATCGCGTCCGCAAGCTGAGAGGAAATATAAGCTCTGCCCAGGATCTCAATGACACCTAATAAAATACCTCCGACAAACGCGCCCGGAATAGAACCGATCCCCCCGAATACTGCCGCCACGAAAGCCTTGATACCCGGCATAGCGCCCGTATAAGGAGTCAACGACGGATAGGAAGACAAAAGAAGGATACCAGCCACAGCCGCCAGCCCTGAACCGATGGCAAAGGTCAAAGCGATGGTTCCGTTGACATTGATTCCCATCAGCTGTGCAGCACCTTTATCCTCCGACACTGCTTGCATGGCCTGTCCGGCCTTTGTTCTGTTAATAAATAATGTAAGCACCACCATAATAATAATACAGGTTACAATGGTTACAATAGCCTCATCTGAGATAACTAATGCGCCACCTGCCAGCTGAAGATCCCCTATAGAGATCACGGACTGAAAACTTTTCGGGTTAGAGCTGAAGATCAAAAGGACTACATTCTGCAGAAAATAGCTGACGCCAATGGCTGTAATCAGCACTGCCAAAGGAGAAGCGGCCCCAAGAAGCGGGCGGTATGCAATAGACTCAATGGCGATTCCCAGCACTGTACATACCACGATCGCCACAAAAATTGCCACAAAAGGATTCGCACCCAGGCTCATCATCATTGTAAGAGCCGCGTATCCGCCCACCATAATGACGTCTCCATGGGCAAAATTCAGCATCTTGGCAATACCGTAGACCATCGTATAGCCCAACGCAATTATGGCATATACACTACCGAGACTGACACCGTTGATCAAATAAGATAAAAAACTCATAACACACCTCGCTCTATTTCAAAACAGGGGGGTTGCCCTTTGCAACCCCCCATTGGGTTCCGTAAATGATATTACATACCTACATAGACACCATTTTCAATCACTACAGCTTTCGGACTCTTGGATGGCTCGCCGTCTGCGGACCAAGTCATACCTGAACCGGTCAATCCGTCTACCGTGATCTCTGTCATTACCGGCTTTAACGCCTCACAAATATCAGAAGCGGACATATCCGGCGTACATCCTGCTTTTTCAAGAGCCGCCTTTATAATATAAACGCCGTCGTAAGCGTCAGCAGCAAACTGGTTTGGTGTATCATTGTATAATTCATTGTATTTAGCTACAAAGTTCTTTGTAAGATCATCCTCTGCATCAGCGGAGAACGGAGTCAGAAGCATAACGCCCTCTGCAAGAGAAGTGTCAAATCCTTCCACACCGCTTAAAATTCCGTCCATGCCGTCCACGCCAAACCACTTCGGAGCAAAGTTCATGCCTGCTGCCTGCGTGAATACAAGAGATGCTTCATTGTAATAGAACGGCAGGAATACCAGGTCTGCCCCGGAATCCTTCGCCTGCTGAAGCTGTACGGAAAAGTCGGTCTTGCTGTCTGCGGTAAAAGCTGCCGTAGCAACAATCTCAAAAGGCTGATTAGCCGCTTCTGTCACAAAGGTATCATAGATACCGGAAGAATATACATCAGAGCTGTCGTAAATAACTGCAACTTTCTGTGCCAGCCCGTTCTCACCGATATACTGTGCGGACGCCGTCCCCTGATCCGGGTCAGCGAAACATACACGGAACGCATTTTCGCCGGAGATACAGTCAACGGCTGAACCTGATGGTGTCAAAAGAAACATATTGTCGTTGGAAGCCTCTGCCTCAACTGCGATACAAGGAGCGGAGGTAACCGTTCCTAAAAGAAGCTGCATACCCCAGTCTTTCAGTGTATTGTATGCGTTTACAGATTTCTCCGGGTCATGCTCGTCGTCCTGCGGATTAAATTCAAGCTGATATCCGTTCACGCCGCCTGCTGCGTTGATCTCGTCTACCGCGATCTTAGTCGCATTCATAACTGCTGTACCATAAGCGGATGCTGCACCGGTCATCGGGCCGATACCGCCGATCTTAAAAGCTGCTCCGCCTGCCGCTGCCTGATCGCCGCTTTCTGCAGTCTGATCGTCACTGCCCTCTGTCGCCTGCACATCGTCTGCCGCACCGTCATTTGCTGCATCCGGCGCATCAGTATTTCCGCTTCCGGAGTTTCCGCAAGCAACCACAGAGAATGCAAGTGCAGTTGCCATAGCCAGACTAACTAACTTTTTCATCATAATTTCCTCCTCTTTAAATATATTGATAAAATATCCGATACGTTTATAGTATCGGATATCATGATAAACATTGATTTTCTATTTGTCAATTCATTTTTGGAGTTTTCATAAATTTTATAGAATTTTGGCTGTGTTTACCAGTATCTGCGGATACATCTAACGCTTCTGTAATACATATTGCTGACCTTAATACCGCTTCTTTCGGTACTGGCATGAACGATCTGGCCATTTCCTATGTAAATGCCCACATGGCCGTAATAGCATACCACATCCCCCGGCTGCTTATCTCCGTCGCTGACAGCCCTTCCGCCTCCTGCCAGAGAACCAGACTGCCTGGGAACCGAGACACCGAAATGTCCATGAACCAGATTCACAAAACCGGAGCAATCCGTACCGTTTGTCAGGCTGTTCCCTCCGGACTTATACGGATAACCTACAAACTGCAGTCCATAAGAAGCGATAGAACCGCCCAGCCCGCTGCCTCCGGATGATACAGGGGCGCTGCCTCCAGAACTGCCGCCGGAGCTTCCTTTCCCGCCCCCGTTTCCGCTGTCCGTACCACCGCTGCCGCTGCTGGATGCAGCGCTCTTATTTTTAGCCGCTGCCGCCTTGGCCGCAGCAGCTTTTGCCGCAGCTTCTTTTTGCAATTTCTTAATCTGCGCATTTTGCTCTTTGATCTTCTGCTGGTATTCACTGGCCTTCGCCCTGGCCGCGCCTAACTGGCTGTCAAAATCTGCAATTTCTCCCTGCTTTCTTGTGATCATGGCCTGCAGGTTCGCCTTTTCCTCCTCCAGCTGCGCCTGCATTTCCAGAAGTTCTTCTTTTTCCTCCTCCAACTGGCGCTGGAGTTCGATGACAGCCTGCTTAGCCGCTTTATATTCATCCAGCAGGCGATTATCGTACTCCTGGATCTCCTCTGCATAATCTACTTTATTGACCAGATCGACGATGCTCTCCGACGTGAGCAAAAGCTCCATATAGCTTGTACTGCCAGACTCGTACAAATACTGGATGCGAAGCTTCATGGCCTCATACTGTCTCTCTTCTGTGGCTTTTGCCTCCTCATAGGCCGCCTGTGCCTCTTCTATCTGCACTTCTTTGTCTGCCAGATCACTTTCAAGCACTTCGATATTCAGAAGCGTATCAGTCAGTTCATCGTTTAAACCGCTTACCTCATTGTTCAGAGCACTCCTTTGATTCTCCAGGCTGCTGATCTGAGATTGTATATTCTTTAATTCTTTCTCATTCTGCGCTTTCTGGCTCTGAATATTACTGATGGTCGCCGTAGCCGTCCCCACGCTGCCAAACCATACGGCAGCCGCCAGAAGCACGCATGTTGTTCTTTTCCACCTCATGTACATAACCTCCGACATTCAGCATACCATAAAACTTCTTTATTTTCAACCGCTTATTCGTACCTGAGCGCCTCTATGGGATTTAGTTTCGCCGCCTTATTGGCCGGGTAGTATCCAAAGAAAACTCCGATAAATACCGAAAAACTTACCGATACGGCAATGCCTTTAACCGAAGGGCTGACCGCGTACCCCATCAGATCCGTCGCCACGACCGCTATACTGATGCCAAGAAGAATTCCCAAAGCGCCCCCGATCAGACACAGGACAATAGCCTCCATGATAAACTGAAGCCGAATGGAACCGTTCGTCGCTCCCAAAGCCTTCCGTGTTCCAATTTCCCTTGTACGCTCTGTAATAGAGACCAGCATAATATTCATCACGCCGATCCCGCCGACTAAAAGGGAAATACCTGCAATAGCCGCGATGGCCAATGATACGGTGGAAAGCATCTCGGTCATGCTTTCTACCACAGATTCCATACTCATGGCACTGATTTCAAAACTGTCGTTCTCGCTGTAATAACGGTTGTTCATATATGTTTCCACTGTCGTGCAGAAATCCGTGGCGCTGACCTCAGGTGCGGTCAGAATGGTAAACTGGCTGTACCCGGAAGTATTATGATTTTGGTTCTTTGCCGCCTGCAGCGGCAGATACAGGGAAGTTTCCGTATCTTCCTCGGAAGCAGTGGAAAACCCAACCGCCGACTGTTCATATTCATAAACCCCTACAATTGTATAGGTGTAATACCTGTTTTCAAACAACACATCCACTGTCTGCCCCACAGCGCCCATATTGTCCCCGTCAAACATATTCTTCACAAGCAGGTCTGATACCAGAGCCACCTTGCGGGCCTCCTGCTGATCCCGCTCTGACAGCTCTCTGCCCGCAAGGAGGGTAAGGTTAGTATCTTCCAGATTCTCTTTATTGACCCCGACCGCATTCACATAAGCATAGGAAGCGCCTTTCTGAGCAGTACCGGACCCTATATTCTCTGTAAGCGCATAACCGCTGACCGCGTCCGGATACCTCGTTTTTAAACCTTCCAGCATCTCTTCTGTCACATAGTCTTCCTCATCCATCTGGTTCATTCTCGGACCGAAGGAAAAAGTCATGCCACTTCCGGTGGTGGTCGTGGATGTGCTTTTCTGCTGAAGCCCTACCGTAATATTGTTGGCGCCCATGGCGGACATGGAATCTGTGACAGAGCTGCTGATGGAATCCCCCAAGGTCATAATGGCAATGACCGAAGCGATCCCGATGATAATTCCCAGCATAGTCAGAAGCGAACGCATCTTATTCGCCCGCAGGCCGCTTAATGCCAAAAGAATATTTTCCAGTATCAGCATCCGCTGCCTCTCCTTTCTCCAATGATCTCTCCGTCTTTTAAAGTAATGATCCGCTGTGTTTCTTCGGCCAGCTCCTGTGAATGCGTAATCAGGACAATAGTCTTACCCTGCTGCCGGTTAAGTTCCCAGAAGATATCCATGATCCGCCGTCCGGTCCTGGAATCCAACGCACCGGTAGGCTCATCCGCCAGAATAATCGCCGGGTCATTGGCCATAGCCCGGGCAATGGCTACACGCTGCTTCTGTCCGCCGGACAGTTCATCAGGATTATGAGACATTCGTTCCTCCATCCCTACCATGTGCAACAGTTCCTTTGCGCGCTCGCTTCTTTCTTTTTTATGTATCCCTCCATAAAGCATGGGAAGCTCCACATTCTTAAGTGCGCTGGTGCGACCGATCAGATTATAGGTCTGGAACACAAACCCGATCTTTCGGTTCCGGATCATGGAAAGCTCCCTGTCTTTTGCTTTCGATATATCCACCTGATCAAGGATATACTCTCCCTGGGTAGGCCTGTCCAGAATCCCGATGATATTCATCATAGTTGTTTTGCCGGAACCGGAAGATCCTACGATGGAGATAAACTCTCCCTGTCCTACTTTAAGGTCAATTCCATGAAGAATCTCCAGTTCATTGGGCAGCCCAATATAAAAGCGCTTGGTGATCTTTTTCAGATCTATAATTGTTTTGTCCT
>CAJUMT010000137.1:6349-9418 GCA_910587495.1 uncultured Lachnospiraceae bacterium
TAAAACCCTCCCGGGCCGCTCCGGCCTTTGCCACGACCGCCTCCCGGCGTTCCCATTTCAAACATCATCCCGGGAGCCGCGTCTTCCCCCTGCGCATTCTGCTCTGATGTATGATCTGTCATAGGCACAGAATAGTACACCATGGTGTCTTCATCCACGCCGTCCGCCGATATTTCCACATAATAATCGCTCTCCATGCCCAGTGATACCATAACCGGCGTCTTTTCTCCACTCTTGTCTATATATACGGTTCCTGTTTCATTATCCTCTTTTTCCACACAATCATAAGGCACCGTCAACACGTCATAGACCGCATCCAGCACAATGCTTGCCTTAGCTGTCATGCCGATCCGAAGTTCTGTATTTTCATCGTCTAAGGCAATCTCGATCTGGTAGGTTGAATTTCCCATAGTAGACTCTGTTACAGTAGGAGAAACAAAACTTACTTTTGCCGGAAGTTCTTCCTCCCCCGCAGCTTCCACTATGACTGCTGCCGTCATATCTTTTTGTATGCTGTTGATGTCATACTCGTCCACATTGGCAGCAACTACAAAATGCTCATGATCCGCCACGCTGAACAACGCTTTGCCTTCGCCGGAATAGGTATCCCCTTCGGCCACGTTTACCGCCGTTATAACACCTGAAATAGGGGAAGTCACCGTACAGCTGCCGATCTGCTCCTGCAGGTTCTCGATGGTCTGACTGCTGCTGTCATTGGAATATGTATGTTCCATCTGAGCCTGTTCCAAAGAATTGACAGCTTCCGAAACATTTCTTGTATTATTTTTCTCGGCTTCCTCCAACTCTTCCACTGCTTTTTCATAGGTTTCCTGCGCCTTTTTCTCGACCTCTGCCGCTGCCTGATAGGCCTGATGTCTGGCAGTGTATTCTGTCTGCGCCGCGGCGGCGGCCTGCTGATCTCCTGATGCTTTCGCCTCGTTTACCCGTTCCTCCTGCCGTTCCAATGCGGAAGCGGCGTCACTTAAGTCCGCCTCTGCCTCCTGAAGATCTTCTTTTGCGTCCGCCGCGGCTTTCACCGCCATATTATATGCGTCCGTTCCGTCTTCCACTGCTTCCGTATACTTTTCCGTCGCTGTCTGAATACTTTTATTTTCTTTATATCCGCTTAAAGACTGACTGTTCCTGGCCTGCGTCAGGCTGAGTTCCAAGTCCGTCGTATCCAGGACAGCGATCACATCCCCTGCCTGCACATAATCTCCCGCCTCACAGTTAACTTTCAATACTTTTACATCTTTCGCGCTGGCAGAGACGTCCCGTGCGTCCGCGCTTTGTATCGTCCCTGTGACGCTGATCGCGTCTATCAGATTCTGTTTCTTTACCTGCACGGTTTCCACCCGACTCATATTTTCCGACATTGTTTTGGCTTGTTTCGCCCGCTCCTGTATCCTTAATCCCAGAGCTGCTACGACTACCGCCGCCGCGATACTTCCGATCAATATTTTATGTTTTGCCTTCACATCGCGCCTCCTTTCATCGTACTATTCTACCGGAAGTTTGTGGAAAATCTTTGATAAACCTGTGTTTAAAACGTGATAAAATTGTGAAAATCCAGTGAAACCTGAAAGAGATTGATTTTCATTCATATGTTCTGTATACTGTTAAGAAAAAACAGAAAGCTGGAATATCATGAACGAAAAAATGCATATGCCTGCAGAAGAAGAAATTTATTATCTGGCAGAATTTTATAAGGTATTCGGAGATTCTACGCGGATTAAGATACTCTATGTGCTGTTAAACCGGGAGCTGTGCGTCAATGATATCGCTCAGGAGCTATCCATGTCTCCCAGCTCCATCTCCCATCAGCTCCGGGTCTTAAAGCAGCATAGACTGGTAAAATTCCGCCGTGAAGGTAAAACGATTTTCTATTCTCTGGCCGACCACCATGTGGAAAATATCTTAAGTCAAGGGCTGGAACACATAGAAGAATAGACCGTGTTCTGGGAGAGGATCAGGATTTGATCCGGCTTTTGTTCTTTCAGCCATGCTCCGATATCAACCCGAAAGTACCTGGGATCGATCACCGTGATCTTCCCGTAATGAGCCGTTAAAAACGGAATCATGCAGTTCGCAAAAGAGTCTTTCAGCACTGCAAGGTGTCCGCCCTTTCCTTCGCTTTCGATCTGCACCAGTCCATGGTTGCCGTCCAGGAAAAAACGGTAGGCGTCCGCTGTGTCCAGATACTTTTCCTGGTACAGGCCGCTTACATCCGCTTTCCCCAGATCATAGACCGCACTGCAGGCGATGCCCGGATCATAAAGCTCCATCACATCCGCGTATTTTGCGTAATGAAGCCTTCCATAATGGGTCCCGAAGAAATCTTCTTTCAAAACACGTCTGTCCATCTTAGCAAGCGGCATAGGGTCGCATCCCTGCGCTTTCATCCACGCCTCGTAAGCATAATAAGCCCCTAACATGGTCCAGTGATGATCCGTTCTGTAATAAATATATTCGTCTTTATGTTCGGACAGCGCTTTATAGATCTGATCCGACCCCTTATTTCTCTGGAAAAATGTAATTCCTTGGGGTGTTTTGTCTGTAAGGATCTCGCCTGCGGACGGTACGCAGATCCGGCTGACTGTCTCATCTTTGAACTGCTCTTTCATCTGTTCTTCCAAAAGATCCCAATCCGCCGTCTGATCCTGTTCTGAAAACAGATAGCCGTCTTTTCCAAGATAAACGCCGCTCATCTCCTTTTTTCCCAGCAGCAGTTCGCACCTGGTTTTTACAGATACCCACCAGTCCCTTAAAGGAAACTGATCCGTTAACCACGTTTCGTACGCTTGTCCGTAACTTCCGTCCGAAACGGTCGATACGGATGCTTCCGGTTTTTGAGCCAACATACGTTTCTCCCAGTCGGAGTAAAGCCGATCCGGGCAGATAAAATCTGCCATCCAAAGACCCAGAATCACCAAATAAAAGATTATACAGCCTGCTTTTTCTTCCCAAAATATTTTTTTCATAACACACTACTCTTAAAATCTAAAATATAAGAACGGATAGATCGGAAGAGCACACGTCTGAACTCCAGTCACACAGCAAGAACTCGTA
>CAJUMT010000138.1 GCA_910587495.1 uncultured Lachnospiraceae bacterium
TGCGGATTCGTTCCGGATGCTGCAAAGGCGCCTCCGACGGCAGCTCTATCTCAAGGACCAGCCTTTTTTCTGCATACCTTTCCTTTAAAAGTTTAAGCCCTTCAGAACCGCGCCCGCATCCCCTGCATGAACCTGCTAAAGCAAAATAATCCAGAAGTACCAGATCCTTATACAGAACGGTAACCGCCATTCCTAAAAGCTTTTTACCGCTTTTCAAAGCCAGCAGTTCCATCACTCCCTGCCTGGCTTTTACCTTCATAAGTCCAAAAGGTTTTCGTTCCGCTTTAGGAAAGGAGTAAAGATAAATCCGTTTCATTTTGCGAAGGTCTCTGCCATCCGCTTTTTTAAGTTCCATATTCTATCTCCCGGCATTCAATATAAAATCTTTTAAAAATCCGTATATCTCCTGTTCTGTGGGCGGACAGCCTTTTAAAGTATGCGCAAATTCCTTTGTGCAGTTCCCGATTCCAAGCCTGCCTGTCTTCCCTTTATATCCTTGGCCGATACAGATTTTTTCTGAAAGGTCTTTTAAAAGCCCCTCCTTTTCCAGCATATCCAGCGCCGGGATCAAATATCCGTAACAGGCGCTGCAGGATTCCACATCCTCGGCATATTCGGCAAGCTCTATGGCCCGTCTTGTATCCTTCAAAGAGATGCTATCTTTGAAAAGCGGCGGATTCAGCTCCCGAATAGAGGCATGTGCAAGGTCGGCGCTTCCCGCCCCCAGTTTTTCGGCTATACCGATATAAGGCACTTCCTCTGTCTTATACTCCAAAAGACGGCACACATACGCATCTAAAAGCACCGGATCCGTTGCCGCAAAAATCTGATCTGCCGTCACAGGATTACCGCCGTCTTCAAAACTTAAATCCCCGCATATATGATCTGTTAAAATAAAATCCTGCCGAATCCCCCGGGCCAGATGCCCGATCGGGCGATGCAGGCCCATCGTGTGAAATCTGCGCTTCTCTTTGTTTGGCAAAAGCCCTTTCATATTTTTCAAAGCACAGGTAACCCGGGTCTGGCAGTGTCCTTTTAAGACCGGAACATTAATCATAAAGTCCGCCTCCAAAGCACACTTACAAATATGAAGCGTAAGTCCGCCGCAGTCCACTGCCACAGCCTGCTCCTTTTGAGCGTCCAGAAGCTCCACACCATACTTTCTCGCCAGGCTGTCATAGCCGCACACCTGGAAAGCTTCTTTCGTCCTGGCTCCTACCCAGGAGCCTTCCATAATGGCCAGGTCATAAAAGCCATGTTCCTGCAGATAACAAAGCAATCCTTCGATCACTTCAGGATGTGTCGTCGCACCCTCGGAAGCCACGGACGCAGACACCAGATTCGGCTTGATACCGATCCTTTTCTTCCTGTCCCCGATCATAGACGCCAGGTCCGCCTCTTTTAGGAGGACCTGGGTTATTTCTTTATAATTTTTACCGTTTATAATAAGAATCTCATTTTTTTTCATAGCAACGCCGCTGCTTATGCCAGTATTTGATCCGCCAGCTGTGCCAGCGCTTCCATCTCTTTTTCACCTGCCGCCGACTTGATCGTCACAACCGGATCAATAATATCAATATTTTTCATGCTTTCCAGATAAGCCTTCATATGTTTACCCGCCATAGGCGCCCAGCTTCCGTTTTCTACAATAGCAACTTTGCGGTTCTGGAAATTTTTGATTTTCAGATGATACAGAAAATCCTCCATGCATGGGAACAGGCTTGCGTCATAGGTAACGCCTGCCAGCACCATCTTATCATAGCGGTATGCACAGGATATTGCCTCTGCCATATCATCCCTTGCCAGGTCGAAAAATACCACGTTCTTTGCGCCCTTCTCTTTAAGGATGTCCACAAATTTAAGCATCGCCCTTTTGGTATTTCCATGAATGGAAGCACAGGCGACCACGATGCCTTCCTCCTCCGGCTCATAGGAAGACCAGGTCAGATATTTTCCTATGTAATATCCTAAGTCTTCTTTTAAGATCGGACCGTGCAGCGGACAGATGATGGAAATATCCAATGTCGCCGCCTTTTTAAGAAGCGCCTGTACCTGCGCGCCGTATTTTCCTACAATATTGATAAAATAACGTCTTGCCTCATCCGCCCATTCTTCTTCGGCGTCCAAAGCTCCGAACTTGCCGAATCCGTCCGCGGAGAAAAGTACTTTCTCAGACTGCTCGTAAGTCACCATGGCTTCCGGCCAGTGTACCATAGGCGCCATAAAAAACTGAAGCGTATGACTTCCAAGGCTTAAAGTATCTCCCTCTTTGATGGTGACCGTTCTGCCTGTCAGATCAAAATCAAAGAACTGCGGCAGCATCTGGAACACCTTCGTGTTGCTGACAAGCTGCATATCCGGATATTTCTCCGCGATCTTCTGGATATTTCCTGCATGATCCGGCTCCATATGGTCGATGATTAGATAATCCGGCTTGCGCCCGTCTAAAACGGTCTCCACGTTCTTAAGCCACTCTTCCGTCACTCTCGGGTCTGTGGTATCCATAATGGCGACTTTTTCATCCAGGATCACATAAGAGTTGTAGGAAACACCCTTCGGTACATGATACTGGCTCTCAAACAGGTCGATGTCGTGGTCGTCGCACCCAACATACAGGATGGACGGGGTAACTGTTGTATCTTTCATGATTAATCCCTCCAAGATATTTTTTTATGTATTGAAAAAGGGAATGTCTGACGACACTCCCTTATTCTCTTACGCTTCTACAAAAGAATCTTTGTCTACGCCGCAGACAGGGCATACCCAGTCGTCCGGAAGATCTTCAAAAGCAGTTCCCGGTGCAATGCCGTTATCCGGATCACCTACTGCAGGATCGTATTCGTAGCCGCATGGCTCGCAAACGTATTTTTTCATAGCTGATTGCCTCCTATTCTAGCTCCACTGTTTTAAAGACTTTGTTTTCGCCGAAAATTATAGCATATCCAAACAGTATTGTCAAAAATTTTCAATCGTCAAGTTCCCCTTCTTCGATCATGTTCCGTATTTCCTGCATCCGCGTATCCACGCTGCTGATAGTCTCCGCGCATTTGCGCAGCTCCTCCACAATCAGTTCGGAATTTTTCACACGTTTTTTGTACTTTAGCTTATGATCCACACTGGCCCAGAAATCCATGGCGATCGTGCGGAACTGCACTTCTACCTGCATATATTTCTTCTGATTGGATAAAAAGATGGGAATCTGAATGATCAGATGCAGGCTTCTGTAACCGTTCTTCTTTGGGTGTTTGATATAATCTTTAATCTTGAGTACTTCCAGGTCATCTTGCGCGGAAAGCATATCGGCAAGATAATAGATGTCTTCCACAAAAGAGCAGATCACCCGCACACCTGCCACATCATGCAGTTTTGCCTCAATATTATCCACTGTCAGGGCATGACCCTTACGATACATCTTCTCGACGATGCTGACTGGATCTTTCACACGGCTTTTAATGGATTCAATGGGGTTACGTTCGTGCAGAAGAGAAAATTCCTCATTCAGCACATTCAATTTTGTCTCCATCTCCCGGATGGCACAACGGTACTCCATAAGCAGCGTCACAAAAGACTGCACGGTTCCCAATATCTTTGCCTGCTGCTCTCTGGGAATGTGTTCAAACAGAGCGGGAAACTCTTCTGCCGCCACATCCATGATTTCGTTTTTTTCCTTCATCATTTCAACAACTCTTCCTGTAATTTTAGATACAACGCATCCCTGCGATCATCCTTTATAGGAAATTGCTCTCTGTAGACCTCCGCGCCTCTTTCCACTTGAAAGATCAGCACTTTTTCTTCAGGAACCGCATCCGGCAGGCAAAATTCCTCAAAAGGCAGTTCGTTTCCATCAGGGGCATAACCCATAGAATCCCCTGCGTAATACTGTCCCCCCATCTCTCCGGCACAATTGATGCCAAAAATATAAGACATATTTTCGATGGCACGGGCTTTCAGAAGGCACTTCCAGTGTGTACGCCTTTTTGCGGGCCAGTTGGCAGGCACAAAGATCAGGTCTGCCTGCCTTGAAAGGAGCTGGAAAGGCTCCGGAAAACGCAAGTCATAGCAGATCTGCACGCCCATACAAAAGCCTGCGAAAGTACAGACAGGAAGAGATGCACCTCCCTGAAAATACGCATCTTCTCCGCCGTAGCTGAACGGATGGATTTTGGCATAATCCAGGATTTCCCCATCCGGCGTCACAATAGAGTAGTGGTTCTCACACCGCGCGCCAGCGTCTTTTACCCAGCCGACGCCGACGGCAATATCATACATCGCAGCCAGTTCCCGGATACGGGCGACCGTTTCTTTATGATTCTCCTTCGTCCGCTCCGTATGCATGGAAAAACCGGTCAGGCTCATCTCCGGAAGACAGAACAAATCAACTTTCTGATCCGCCAGACAAGAAAGATAAGACTCCGCCCGTTTTATATTCTTTTCTTTGTTTTCCCAGTTAAGCTGCAGCTGCCCCAGTGCAATTTTCATATAATTACTCCCCTTTGTCTTTATTTTAACACAAAACACCTGCGCAGGGCAAGCGTCAGTCACCAATCCCCCCTTTTTGCATATGATGAAGTGTAAATAGTTTTTGGAGGTTACTTGAATGGGTGACTTAAGTGCAAGAAACAACTGTAACTGTGGATGCGACTGCGGATGCGGCAATGGAAACGGACTTTTCGGCGGCGGCAGCTGCGGATGCCTGATCCTGATCCTGATCCTCTTCTCCTGCTGTGGTAACGGCGGCGGATTCTTCGGCGGCAACGGATGCGGCTGCGGATGCGACAATGGCTGCGGCGGGGACAGCTGCTGGTGGATCATCCTGCTCCTGCTTTTCTGCGGTAACGGCTTCGGCGGATGCGGCAACGGCAACTGTGGCTGCAACAACAACTGCGGATGCAATAACAACTGCGGATGCAACAACAACTGCGGGTGCTAAAATCCGCCCGGGCTGCCAGGCTTTCTGGCAGCCCTTTAAGATTCCGGCGCCTTTAAAACTGCATGTTTTGGGACTGCCGTTCATATATTGAAGAAAGACGCAGGGAGACCATACGCCATGAATTTTGATGAAGCAATTCTTCCAAAAGAATTACAGGCTGCAAAGGCCTTCCTGCCCTTTCTTCCTGCTAATATACAAAAAATGGCTGCAATCTGTATCAAATGGATAGAACTTCGCCTTACAATTGAGTATTTCAGTAAAAATCCCCCCGTACAACAGTCTTTGGAACCGGGAAATATTATGAAATGCCTGAAAGGTATCCTTCCTGCGGAAGAGCAGGCTTCTTTTGAGCAGTTTGCGGATATGTTTGAAAATATGGATATGTACCGGGAGATGTTTGAAGGATTTTCCTCTTCCTTCACCCCCGGACAGAAGGAGGACGATACATGAAAACACCCGAATGGTTCCACGATCCGCGCATCCAGGATATCGCGCCGGCCAAGCTTACGCTCCTCTTAAAACTTGCCGAACAGATCGAAGGCAAGACGCAGAAACAGGCTATGCCTATCCTTTTAGGCGCCGTAGCTTCCGCCAGCCGGCAGAATCTGCAGTTTTCCAAAGATGAATTTGACCTGATTTTCGAGATTATGAAAGAAGGAAAAAGTGAATCAGAAAAAAGGCAGATGGATGAAACGCTCAAAAGAGCGCAGAAAGCCCTTCAGGGAAAACGATAGAGGGGCATACCACCCCTCTTTCGCCGTTTTTACATCTATTCTTTTTTAGGCACATAGACCGCGGCGGTCACCGTGCCGTCTTCGTTCAATGTCCAGGTCTCAATCTCCAGGCTTTCCAGCAGGTCGTCACTGTAGCTGTACCCGCCGATCGCCAGCGTCCCCGGCGTCTGTTTCCCTTCCGGGAACAAGCTATCCATAAACCCGACTCCGCCCCCGCTGGAAGAACCGTCGGGAAGCTCCCAGGAGTAATCCATCACGCCATCCGCGTCGGGTTTTACGGTTTTGACAGTCGCCTCCACTCTGTCTGCATATTCTTCCAGTTTATGGCCGTTTTCCAGCGCTTCCTCCACCATCTGTATCCATGCCTCAATCTCGGGATTGTTTAAATCCTCTTCCGGCTCGTCGGGCGTCTCCCATTCTTCTTTTAACTTTTTAAGAAACGCCTCTGCAGCTGCAGGGTCAGCGGCGGACGGATCAAGCCGCAGGGTAAAAAGCGCGTTCACGCCGTCATAAGATTCATTTCTGCTGATCTTACCGGTAGCTTCATCAAACCGGTATGCCTCATTATCATAAAAAGTCCCTTCATTGGCTCCGATATAAATCACCCGGTCTGCGAACATCTCAATATTGTCCATTTCCAGCAGACGGTAATCGACACCGTCCTTTACGAACTCGCTGTAACCGCCGCCCATACCCTGCATGCTGTAGAACATCGGATCCAGCCCCTGGATAAAGGGGGATACATAGAACGCAGGATCTCCGTACGCATCATCGCTTGTATCCGGCATGGGCGTCCCGTCCGCGCGTTCAATCGCTACAGCCGCATAAAACATATCATCTTTTAAGCTGCCCTGTTCGTTCTCCGTCAGGTACTCGCTGATATTTTTGCCTGCCACCGCGCCTAAGAGCGTTATTTTATAGTCTCCATATTCCTGAGTTTCATTTACGACGACTGCGTTTGGTCCCTGGAACGCTTCTTCCAGTTTTTTATCTTCAAAATGCTGCGCCATCTGGGCGGGACTTAAATATTTCCATGCGGCAAATACAGTCATTGACCCGATGGCCAGGGTAATGCATGCTGCCAGCGCTGCTGCCGGAAGCCCTTTTACTTTTTTTCTTCCCATATAGATTCTCTCCTCTGCCTGATCTAAGATTTTGCAATTGAGCCGCGCATCCGGCTCTTCTTTTGGAGAAAGGGCCTGTTTTAAAATAACATCAATGTCTTTTTTCATCTAAAACAACCTCCAGTTCTTTTTCCAACACCTTTTTTGCCTTGTAGAGCCTGCTTTTTACCGTCCCTTCGGGAAGCTTTAATACCCCGGCAATCTCGGATATTTTCAGATCTTCCATATAGAAAAGAAGTATCGGCATCCGGTATTTTTCCGGAAGGGCGTTCACCGCTCTGCGTACACAGGCCTGTTCTTCCTGTGAAATTATCCGCTCTTCTGCCGTCGCTTCATCGGACGGCACTTCCAGTCCTGCCTCTTCCACCGAAAGCTCACATCCCGTAATCCGCTGCCGCCAGGCCGCTTTGCGGGCCTGATTTTTCCACAGGTTGACGGCCACGGACAGAAGATAACTTTTGGGATTTCCTTTAATATCCAATCTGTCTTTTACTTCCATCATTTTTAAAAAAGTATCCTGATAAAGGTCATCCGCCCTGTATCGGCTGCGGGTGATCTGACAGCAGAAAGAATAAATATCTTTTCCATAGTCCGATATCAGCGTTTCCAACTCTTCCCGGCTCATATGTGTTCCTCCACCTTATATTCGACGTCTATACTAAGGTTTTGCCCTTCACTTGTATATGGTAATAAATCAAAGAAAGGTTCACGCATGAACATAGAAAAAAGCAGGCATTTTTTCACCTGCTTTTTTCTATGTTTCCATGGAATTTTATTCGTTGTAACCGTTAGGGTTTTTAGACTGCCATCTCCAGGAATCGGCACACATCTCATCGATGCCGTACTGGGCCTCCCATCCAAGCTCTGCTTTTGCTTTGGCAGGATCGCAGTAACAGGTAGCAATATCTCCGGCGCGGCGGGGCTTAATTACATACGGAAGTTCTTTGCCGCAGGCTTTACTGAAAGCTTTTACCACCTGGAGTACGCTGTATCCATGTCCGGTACCCAAATTGTAAATTCTGACTTTTTTGTCTTCTTTAAATTTTTCCACAGCCTTTACATGGCCTTTTGCCAGATCGACCACATGAATGTAGTCCCTGACGCCGGTCCCATCCGGTGTATCGTAATCGTCTCCGAACACGCCGACGCACTCTAACTTGCCAATAGCTACCTGTGCCACATAGGGAAGCAGATTATTAGGAATACCTTTTGGATCTTCTCCGATCATTCCGGACTTGTGCGCGCCGATAGGATTAAAATAACGGAGCAGAATCACATTCCACTGAGGATCTGCTTTTTGGATATCCATAAGTACCTGCTCTAACATGGTCTTTGTCTGTCCGTAAGGATTGGTAGGCGTCTTTTTCGGGCACTCTTCCGTGATCGGAATCATGGCCGGATCTCCGTATACGGTAGCGGAAGAACTGAATATGATATTCTTTACACCATGGTTGCGCATGGTATCGCACAAAAGCAGAGTGCCTGCCATGTTCTTATAGTAGTATTCGATGGGCTTTTCCACGGACTCGCCCACCGCCTTGTATCCTGCAAAATGGATCACCGCTTCCGGCTTCTCCTTATCAAAGATCTGGTCCAGCGTCTTCTGGTCTAAAAGATCTGCTTTATAAAAAGTCAGCGGTTTCCCTGTGATCTCCTTTACCCTCTCTAAAGCCTTCTCGCTGGCATTATACAGATTATCAACCACGACCACTTCATATCCCTCATTTAGCAACTCCACACAAGTATGGCTGCCAATATATCCTGCGCCTCCTGTGACTAAAATTTTCATCAATGTGACCTCCTCTATAATAGTTTTGTATTACTATTGTTCCGTTCATCAATATACCACACTTTTTCATGAATAGCAAACACCGTGCCTTGTATTTTTATAAATTTAGTTTTATAATAAATACAACCATATATCAAGCAAGGGGGATACCTATGAAAAACCAATTATTTGAAGAAGCAAAACGATCAGACATTCTGTCCAAAGCGCTGATCAATAACCTGCTGGAGTCCATGGAATACAGCAGCATCTCTTTTATCAACTGGACCATAGACGTACTAAAGATTTTGCGTACCCGGATCGATCGAGGCGACAAAATCAAGGATGAAGTGTCCAAGATCACCTATGACAAGAAAAGCTTCCAGGCTTTTGTCAAAAAAAATTTCTCCTCCTATATCTACAGCCAGGTATTCGCGGATCCAAAAAAGGCAGAGAAAATATATTTTAACCTGGAATCCTGTGAAGGCGGCTACAATCTGGTCATGGCACACTCCTCCCATGAGAAGACATACCAATGGATCTCCAGCTTAAGCGAGCGCTTTTCCCTTGTAGAGATGGCGGCGACCGGCATCGTCCATGTCAAAGACAACAGAAACAATTCCTACACGCCTTTCATCTCCGAACACGGAAAATACTGCAGATATGACAAAGAGATCGGAAAGATTTTGGAACTGTAAATACATAAGGCCAAGCAAAGGGGCAGCCTATACGCACAAGGCCGCCCCTTTTTTATGCACGGAAGAAGACGGTTCTCCCTGTTTGCTTACCCCCCAGCCGTCAAAAGCCGGAATAAAACTTTCTTTTGCGCATTCCTTTTCCTGTACATACACCTGGCTCAT
>CAJUMT010000139.1 GCA_910587495.1 uncultured Lachnospiraceae bacterium
ATGGCGGGTCGCTCCCCTCGCGGGAGCGTGGATTGAAATATCCATCGGATATGACCTTCCACAGGAAACCATAGTCGCTCCCCTCGCGGGAGCGTGGATTGAAATAAAAAAAGCACTTGACTTTTCCAACGAAAAAATAGTCGCTCCCCTCGCGGGAGCGTGGATTGAAATTGGTCAGATGACGCAGGAGCAGTACAACGCCTTGGTCGCTCCCCTCGCGGGAGCGTGGATTGAAATGGAAATGAGATCACTGGAATAGCAGATGAGATCGTGTCGCTCCCCTCGCGGGAGCGTGGATTGAAATCACAATATGCGGATCATCGCCCTCCGCCTGGTCAGTCGCTCCCCTCGCGGGAGCGTGGATTGAAATATGAAAAATCGCTGCGGGCTGACCGACAACATACGTCGCTCTCCTCGCGGGAGCGTGGATTGAAATATCCTTGCCGGTTCCCTGATCGGTGTTGGCATTAAGTCGCTCTCCTCGCGGGAGCATGGATTGAAATATGTACACAATCCGGTCTTTTTCGCCTTTTCTAGTCGCTCTCCTCGCAGGAGCGTGGATTGAAATTCCAAAGTCCGGATTGTTAAAAATTTGGATATTGTCGCTCCCCTCGCGGGAGCGTGGATTGAAATTCTGCGCCGCCTGAGCTTTTCAAGAGATAAAAACGTCGCTCTCCTTGCAGAAGTGTGGATTGATATATTAACAACAATATTGTTTTTTGAACGAGATTGCTTCCTTTTGCCAGGACAGATGGCTATAAAAGTCATGCGAAATTCGGAATTACATGTTTGAAATTGAAAAGCAACCTGCGGACACTAGAGTAAGTTCGGAAAATTTTTTAAGCAAAGTGTATATTTAAATCTATATTTGCTATAAGCTCACATTTACTAAGGCAGGAGAAACAAAACATAATAACCAATTCGAATACATAAAATTCAATCATTCTATATACAAGAAAAACCGATTTACATATTGCAATAATGGCTTACAGGGGATCGTAGATTGTATTTGTAAAAGCGGAACCGCTGGATCTTTTATAAATAGATTGACATAATAGACTGAATGGTCTATTATAAAGAAAAATGAGAGGATAAATATGACAAAAGGAGAATTGTCCAAGAAAAAGATCGTAGAAACGGCAGGGGATTTGTTCTGGCGGTATGGCTATACAAAAACCGGAATTAGTGAGATATTGAAAACTACCGGGCTTCCGAAAGGTTCTTTTTATTTCTATTTTAAAAAAAAGTCAGATGTGGCTGAAGCGGTATTACAATATTATAGAAGTATAGTTACCGATTTGTTACAGTCTGTCGCAGAAGAATCCAAATCTTGGGGAATATTCTGTGATTCTTTATTTTGTGCATTTCAGGAAAAATTGCCGGATAAACGATATTATGGATGTCCTTTGGCTGTTATAGGAATGGAAATGGCATTTTGCGAGGAGGAATTGGCAGGACATTATAATGAAGCGATGGGGGAAATCCAGAAAATCTTTATGCAAGTGCTGCGTAAAGACGAAATATCAGAAGAAAGACTGGAAGAAACGGCTGCTCTTTGCCTTGCTGTATATGAAGGAAATTTGTTATTATATCGTATTGCCAAAGATGAGGATCTATTGTTGCGGATGAATGCGCAGTTAAAAAGAATCGTGCAAGGGATGAAAAATGAAAACAAATCGAATAAGTTCTAACTATGAAAAAATGAAAAACGAGATGGCGGATGTTTTTTTGCAATACGATCAGGAAAAGATGATCCATAAATTTGGTTTAATGTATGATGATGATTTTTTATACATTGATTGCCTGAACCGGAAATATCGGATCAGCCGTCTGACCGGACAGGTAAGCTGGTCGGATGATGGTTTTCAAACGGAAGAGGAAGCGGATTATAACGAGTCAATGACAATATACGATGTACTCTGCTATTCTAAAGAGGATTGTCATCTGGCTTGTGAATGGGTAAACATAAAAAACCTTTCCTCTGTCAAAGGAGGCACTCTGGAAAAAGGAGGCGATTTTTTTCAAAATGCGGGAAAATATTTTGAGGGGAAAACGGATGCACTGATGCATGCCTGTCAAAAGCTTGCGGGGAAAAAGAGGGAAAAGGGGGATGCGGCTTATGAGCTGTATCTGTTTCCGTTTTTGCCGATAATTCTGCGCTTTTGGGATTCTGATGAAGAGTTTCCGGCAAGCCTGCAAATCCTTGTGGACAAAAACATTCTTGCTTATATGCATTATGAAACGCTTATGTTTGCGATTTCGCATTTATTAAACCGTCTAAAAAACGAAATGTAAAAAGGAGGAACAAAAGTTATGCTTAACAGATTGGATTTTTATTTTTTCAGCCCCACGGGAGGCACAAAAAAGGCAGGGGAAATCGTATGCCAGGGTCTATCAGAAAAGGTTTATTTTATAGATCTGGGGATACGGGATCAAGCACTGGGAACTCCTGAAAGTGAGACGATTGTTGTTGCAGTTCCGGTATTTGGCGGTCGTATTCCGGTTGTGGTTGCAGAAAGGCTGCGTCACTTGGAAGGTGGCGGAAAAAAGGCGGTCACATTGGTGGTTTATGGTACGCGTGCCTATGAGGATGCCCTTTTAGAATTAAACGATATTATACAGGAACAAGGATTTGAGATTGTAGCGTCTGCAGCTTTGATCGCCCAGCATTCCATCGTATCGGACGTAGGAAAGGGAAGGCCCGACGAACAGGATCAGGCGGAAATACTCGGTTTTACACAGAAAGTAGTGAAAAAGCTTGAAAATGGAGAAGAGAGCTTGATTCTGGTGCCGGGGAATCGTCCGTACAAAGAGGGGATGAATATGCCGGTGACGCCGATTTCTCAACCATCCTGTATTGGTTGTGGAAAATGTGTATCCGTTTGTCCCACAGGGTCAGTCTGCATGAATAAGGGTGTGCCTATAACCGATGCAGGAAATTGCATGTTATGTATGGCCTGTGTGGCGGCTTGCCCGGAACACGCGCGCATTCTTCCTCCGCCTTTGCAGGAACAGATGAATCAGAAACTTGGCGCGCTAAGTTCTGTCCGCAGGGAAAATGAATACTTTTTATAATGAATGGAAGTGTGAAATATATGGGCAGTATTGAAAGTTTCGGAATTAGCGAGCATGCAATATGCCAGCAGATTAAAGGTTAGATCTGCTGGCAGTTTGCTCCGGTTACATTCCGAAAACAATTTACACTGCCGCCCAGATCAGCGATTCCGTTGGTTATGCCAACCCGGATCCGTTTGTGTGTAGGAGAGAGGCAGAAGAGGAACCCATATAAAGGCAGGGGAGAACTGGTTTCATCTAGTATCCTGTGTATATGGATCGTCAGATACAGCATTTCCTCCTTGGTAATTTCCACATGGACCGTTCCCTTTATATAATAATGTAAAAAAGAAAAATAAAAGTTATGCTTAACAGATTGGATTTTATAATGAGGTGAAGAGAGAAATGAAGATATCAATTATTTATATGAGCCAGAGCGGCAATACAGAAGCAGCAGCAGAGTACATAGAGGATGGGATTCTTGCAAAATATCCTTTTATCCAAGTAAAGTTGATGAATGTTCGGGAAAATGAGACAGATGTGGATTTCCTTACACAGAGTGAGGCGGTCATTTTTGGTACGCCGGTCTATTTTTCCAGCATGAGCTGGGAGTTAAAAAAATGGTTTGATCAAAGTTTTCGAATTGATTTGCACGGCAAGTTGGGCGCCGCGTTTGTAACGGCCCAGTCTCCGACAGGCGGAGTGGATACAGCGGTTATGGAGATATTGCGTCATATGTTAGTGAAAGGAATGCTGGTATTTTCAGGTACAGGGCAGGACCAGGAGCATAAGTTTCAGATTGGAGCTGTAGGTATAGGAAAAGATATCGAATGTTCTGCCAAACAATTTGAAAAATTTGGGGAATGTGTGGCTCAAACAGCAATCAAATTGTTCAGTAAATGAAACGGTTTCGTTCCCAAATTCTATTTACGGATAGAAAATGCTCTATAACATGAAAGTTTGTCCAGAAGACCGCCAGATTGTGAAAATTACGGAAAAATCCTTGCAGGACCTGTGTGCAGAAGGGTATAATTGAAAGAGAAAATATGGAGGAACAGGAAAAATGGCACACAAATATTTTGATACTGGGGTATTAGAAAAGTTTTGCAGGGATGCATTTCAAAAATTTGGTTTTTCTGAAAGGGAAAGTTCTATTATAACCGATGTATTGATAATGTCGGATCAGTATGGAATCGAATCTCACGGAATGCAGAGGTTAACACGCTATCACAAAGGAATTGAGAGCGGAATGATTAAGACGGATGCCGTCTCAGAGACGGTGTTTGAGACGCCGGTTTCCGCTGTTATCGACGGCCATGATGGCATGGGCCAGCTGATTGGCTATGAGGCAATGCAGACTGCCATAAGGAAAGCAAAAAAAAGCGGTATGGCGGTGGTGACGGTACGCAATTCCAACCATTATGGAATTGCGGGATATTATGCGAAAATGGCATGCGACGAGGGACTGATCGGACTGTCGTTTACAAACTCGGAAGCGATTATGGTGCCTACAAACTCGAAAAAGGCGATGCTTGGCAGCAATCCCATTGCGATTGCCATGCCTGCAGAGCCGTATCCGTTTCTTTTTGATGCATCTACAACTGTAGTTACCAGAGGGAAATTGGAGATGTACAGAAAGGCGGAAAAACCGCTGCCGGACGGGTGGGCGCTGGATAAGAACGGAAATCCGTCCAATGATGCGGATGACGTTCTGCAAAATATTGTCAATAAAGCAGGCGGGGGGATCATGCCACTGGGAGAAAATGAAGAGATTACCGGCAGTCATAAAGGCTATGGTTATGGTATGATCTGTGAGATTTTTACATCAGTTTTGTCACTGGGGCTGACATCCAACCATACACATATGGGAAATAAAGGCGGTACCTGCCATGGATTTATTGCCATAGATCCTGCAGTGTTCGGGGATCCTGAAATGATTAAGCGGCATTTTTCATTATTCTTGCAAGAGCTGCGGGAGGCTCCGAAAGCGGATGGCAGGGACAGGATTTATACGCATGGGGAAAAAGAAATACTGGCGCTGGATCGTGTGAAAGCAGAAGGCATTGCCGTAGATGAAAAGACGCTGGTGGAAATGAAACAGATGAGCGAATATCTCGGAATGGATTTTGCATCATATTTCGGCAGTCTGTCTCTGGAGGAAGAGGGCTATCAGAGTATTTACTAAAAAGGTGGATGCAAGGGGGAAAGAACAGTGAAAATTGTTGTACTGGATGGTTATACATTAAATCCCGGTGACCTGGACTGGAGCGGACTGCAAGCTTTGGGACCATGCAGAATATACGACCGGACATCGCTTCAGGAAGAACAGGAGGCGATCGACAGGATCAAAGACGCAGAAATTGTGATTACCAATAAGACGCCTTTGACAGAGCATGTGTTTGCATCCTGTCCTGCAATCAAGTATGTGGGGGTGCTTGCCACCGGCTACAATGTTGTGGATGTGAAAGCGGCTAAAAAACGGGGAATCCCGGTGACTAATATCCCGACTTACGGAACCGCGTCGGTAGGGCAGTTTGCCATTGCGCTGCTGCTGGAAATCTGCCATCACATCGGACATCATAACGAAGCGGTACATAGCGGAAAGTGGGAAAACCATACAGACTGGTGCTTTTGGGATTATCCGCTGATTGAGCTGGAAGGAAAAACCATGGGTATTGTCGGATATGGCAGAATCGGACAGACGACCGGAAAGGTGGCGCAGGCACTGGGCATGAACGTGCTGGCTTACAGTCCGCACAAAAAAGAGTCTTTGGAAAGTGACAGTTTAAAATATGTGGAACTGGAAGAGCTTTTCTGTCAGGCAGATGTGATCGCGCTTCACTGTCCGCTGTTTCCGGAGACGGAAGGGCTGATCAATAAAGACAGTATTTCTAAAATGAAGGACGGAGTGATCATTCTGAATAACTCCCGCGGCCAGCTGATCGTGGAGCAGGATCTTGCGGATGCGCTGAACAGCGGAAAAGTAGCGGCTGCGGGACTGGATGTAGTATCTACGGAGCCAATCCAAAAAGATAACCCGCTTTTAAAGGCCAAAAACTGTATCATCACACCGCACATTTCCTGGGCGCCCAGGGAGTCCAGAAAACGGCTGATGGACATTGCGGTAAGTAACCTGAAAGCTTTTCTGGAAGGTACTCCTGTGAATGTGGTTAATGAGTAAAGAGAAGCAGAAGTGGTACGGTGCCGGATGAAGGTTGCCGTACCCTTCTGCTTCTTTGTTCAAATTATAAGTACAAACATCCGTCTAAATGTGGTATACTGGTATAGTACAAAAATCACATGCAGCAGAAATAAAGAAAAAACAAAAAAGGAAATTATCAGCTGCGTGAAAAAAGGGGGACAAGTATGATTGAAAAACTATTTAAGCTCAGGGAAAACCATACGGATGTGAGAACCGAGGTGATCGGCGGCGTTACTACCTTTATGACGATGGCCTATATCCTTGCGGTAAATCCGTCTATGCTCTCTGCTGCGGGAATGGATGCGACGGCGGTACTTATGGCGACTTGCCTGGCGTCCTTTGTGGGCACTGCTGTCATGGCGCTTCTGGCTAACTATCCGTTTGCGCTGGCGCCGGGCATGGGATTAAACGCCTACTTTGCGTTTACGGTATGCGGAGCCTATGGATATGATTGGCGTGTGGCGCTTTTGGCGGTTTTTGCAGAGGGCATTATATTTATTATTTTGTCGCTTACAAGCGTTCGCGAGGCTATTTTTAACGCAATTCCCAGCGGATTGAAAAAAGGAGTCAGTGCGGGCATCGGATTATTTATTGCATTTGTTGGCCTGCAGGGGGCGCATGTGATTGTAAACAGCGATTCAACACTTACAACTTATGTAAATTTTGCGTCGCAGTTCCGCACATATGGAATATGTGCGCTACTTGCGATTATTGGTACATTACTGATCGCAGTCCTCTATGCAAAAAATGTGAAAGGTTCTATTCTGATCGGGATCGTTGCCACATGGGTTCTTGGCATGCTCTGCCAGGCGGCAGGAATCTATGCGGTTGATGTGGAGAACGGCTTTTATTCCTTGTATCCGACATTTGCCATAACGAATTTTTCGGCGCTGTCACAGACATTCGGACAGTGTTTTGCGGGTGACTTTTCCAATGTGAGTATTGCAAACTTTATCGTTGTGCTGCTGGCATTTTTATTTGTGGACATGTTTGATACAATCGGAACGCTGGTGGGCGTGGCCACCAAGGCGGACATGCTTGATGAAAATGAGAAGCTTCCCAACATCAAACAGGCGCTTTTGGCGGATGCGATTGCCACTTCCGCAGGCGCGGTACTTGGTACTTCCACGACTACGACTTTTGTAGAGAGTTCCGCAGGTGTGGGCGCAGGCGCAAGGACCGGACTTGCGTCTATGGTGACCGGGCTTTTGTTCCTGGTTTCGATTTTCTTCGCTCCGATTTTTACAGCAATACCAGGATTCGCAACGGCGCCGGCACTGATCTTTGTCGGATTTTTGATGGTATCGTCTATCCTTCATGTGGATTTTGACGATTTAACAGAAGCGGTTCCTGCATACCTGTGTATGCTGGCTATGCCGCTGGCGTACAGTATCTCCGAAGGAATTGCGATCGGCGTGATCTCTTATGTGGCAGTCAACGCATGCTGCGGCAAGACAAAGAAAATTGCGCCGCTTATGTATGTGCTCGCGGTATTATTTATCTGTAAATATATTTTTCTATAAGGGTTAAAGATTCTGCGGGCGATAGTCAGCAGTCTGTTTAGAAACTGCTCAATATCCATACAACATATAAAAAACGAGTCCCCGGAAGTATCCGCAATACTTTTGAAGGGGACTCGTCATATTTATAATTGGAAATCGTTTTGTTCATCATACTTTTTCTTTTTCAAGAGCTGCTCCTTTGCCTTCGTATATTCTCCGATCGTGGTCTCCATCGCTTCGCATGCCTTCTCTAGGGGCAGCCCCAGAGTTCTCATGATTGACTCCACGTTTTTCACAAGCCTTTTTGCGTCGCCGATCTTTTCGCCTTTTAGTTCGCCCTTCCGTTCGCCCCTTGCTTCACTTTCTTTCATCAAGATGTCATGTTCAAATTCTAACACTTTTCCGCCCATATCATGAACTCCTTTCTTTACCTTCTCTTTTCCATATGCCAGATGGTCGATGATTGTCTCGATCAACCGCTTTAGTTCCGTAAAGTCATAATCCGAAAGCCGGTGCTGGTCACGCAGAGCGCCAAGCGCCTGGTAAATACACCGGTATTCTTCCAGAAGTTTCTGAAGCTTTTCCGCATCTTCTTCTATCTCCGGCAGGATCGATTCATACCTCATAATATAGTATGGAAGAAAGAACAGCAGCTTTTTCTGGAAGATCTCTTCAAAATCATACCGATTCACTTTGATGATCGGCGTGTGGTAATCAACGACCGTTCCGTCCGGAAACATCATGTGAACCGTCAGAAAATCCGGGGTACGGCTTGTATAACGGAGGTAAAGGACACAGGAGCGCGGATAGTTTATCGTATATTCATATCCTGCTTTCTCTGCATGTTTTAATGCGATCAGGAAATCATATTCGATCATTCGGATCGCCATGGTTCCGTCCGGATTGCTTTGGCACTCCACATGATAATATTTATCCGCAATCCTCAAATAAGAGTCTGTGATCACCTTATCCTCTGTGATCTCCAGATGTTCATTCTGGAGCGCTGTCACAGGCTCCGAGTCAGGATACCGCTTCCCAAACACCTCGTTGATCAACGGGATGATAAGATGGGGCATTTTATCGGTCATCGTGCGGAATACATCGTCGTATATCGTTCCGTTCTTTGGTTTTTCCTCTGCGGACCTTTCTTCCTGCTGTCGCTGAGATCGGCTGCTTTTGTCGTTTTCCAACATCGGTAATCTCCTTTATTATACCCTTTAACACATAAGTTCTGCAAGATTTTTCAATGATTATTACAATTTCTACAATCCATCAATCTAAAAATAGAACATGTCTGCCATAGGTTTTCTTTTGATCTGTAAATGGGATTTCGGAACTGAATGATTCCTTTTCTGCTGGCTGTCTTTGCATCAAAATATCCCAGACAGGTAATATATAAATACAGCAAAGAAAATGTGCGATAAGGAGAAAAGAAGATGGAAGAAAAAAGGAAGGAAGCAATGATCGTCCTGTTCGAGCAAAAACTAAAAGAAGATGAGAAGAGCGAGGCTACGATCAGAAAATATGTAAGCGACGTGAAATGCTTTATGGAGTACGCGAAGGAAGACAGCACTTTTACGAAAGAACTGGTGATAAGCTACAAGCAATACTTGTCGGCGCATTATAA
>CAJUMT010000140.1 GCA_910587495.1 uncultured Lachnospiraceae bacterium
TGTGGGTGTTAAGGGCGTGCTTTACGACGGTTCATATCATCCGGTAGACTCTTCTGAGATGGCATTCAAGACTGCGGCTGTCCAGGCGTTTAAAAAAGGCTTTATGGATGCGTCACCGATTCTCTTAGAGCCGATTGTTACCATGACGGTTCTGGTTCCGGATAAATACACTGGCGATGTTATGGGCGATCTGAACAAGAGAAGGGGTCGTGTGCTGGGGATGAATCCGGCAGGCACTGGCAAGACGGAAGTCGTTGCGGATGTACCGATGATGGAGATTTTCGGTTATAACACAGATCTTCGCTCCATGACCGGAGGAAGCGGCGTATTCTCCTACGAATTTGCTCGTTATGAGCAGACGCCGTCTGATGTACAGGAAAAAGAAGTTGCGGCGAGAGCTGCTGAAGCATAAGAACATAAGAACAGGATAAGGGACTGGCTGTATGCCCAGTCCCTTTTTCAGGCATGGAGGATAAAGATTCTGTTAAGATGAGGGAAGTTTCATGAAAAGATATATAGAGATATGTGTCAAAAGGGTGTGGCTTTTACTTCGATGGATTCTGTTGGCCGGCGGCATGGGAATCCTTTTAGGCCTTGTGGGCGGTTTGTTTGGGAAAAGCGTTACATGGGTGACAGACTTTCGAAATACGCATGCATGGATGCTGTATTTGCTGCCGCTGGCCGGACTTGTGATCGTGGCCATGGATCGTCTGAATCCTTACAAGGGAGGAACGAACCGGGTGCTTGAAAGCATTCAGTCTCATGCATATATTCCCCTTCGCATGGCACCTTTGATTGTATTGTCTACAGTCCTAACGCACGCATGCGGCGGTTCTGCCGGAAGGGAAGGCGCAGCGCTGCAGCTGGGAGGAAGCCTGGGAGGTACTGTGGGAAAATGGCTGAAATTTGACGAGTATGATCACAGACTTATGATTATGTGCGGGATGAGCGCGGGTTTTGCGGCGCTTTTCGGGACGCCTTTGACAGCGACGGTATTTGCTATGGAAGTCATAAGTGTGGGAATTATGCAGTACGCCGCATTGGTTCCCTGTTCTGTGGCTGCTCTGACGGCGAAGGAAACGGCAGAACTGATTGGCGCTTATGGAGAGCGTTTCCTGGTGGGGAAGGCGGCAGTGTTTGACTTGAAAAATGCGGCGCTGGTAGTTTTTCTGGCGTTTTTATGTGCGGCGGTCAGTATTCTGTTTTGTGCGGTGCTGCATCATACGGAACATTTGTACAAAAAATATATTCCGGATGAGAGGGTGCGGATTGTTGCGGGCGCCTGTCTGATTATTTTTATGGCAAAGATTCTGGGGACAACCGATTATATGGGGGCAGGCATGCATATGATCGAGTTGGCTATGGCCGGAAAAGTGGCAGCTGCCGCGTTTTTACTTAAAATGGTATTTACCGCTGTGACGCTCGGAAGTGGATTTCGCGGGGGCGAGATTGTACCGACACTGTTTGTGGGAGCGGCGTTTGGCTGTCTGTTCAGCCAGGTGACAGGACTTGCGGCGCCTCTTTCAGCTGCCTGCGGGATGGCTGCCGTATTCTGCGGCGTTACGAATTGTCCGATTTCTTCGCTTCTTTTAAGCTTTGAGCTGTTCGGCTTTGAATGTATGCCCTTTTTTCTCCTTTCTGTCAGCATTAGCTATTTGGAATCAGGTTATTACGGCCTGTATCACAGCCAGAAAATTTTGTATTCCAAGACAAAATTGCAATATATTAATACACATACAAAAGAGTGACAGGCGCCTGTCACTCTTCTATATAATAGATTTATGTTAGTTGTCTTCTTCTGCAAACTTATTGCTTGTATAGACGGTACGTTTCCTTGCCATCTCGTCGCTTTCCAGATATTCATCATAAGTTGTGATCTTATCGATGATGGAACCGTTCGGCAGGATTTCGATAATCCGGTTGGCGGTGGTCTGTACGATCTGATGGTCTCTGGATGAGAATAACAGTACGCCCGGGAATTTGATCAGGCCGTTATTTAAAGCCGTGATGGATTCCATATCCAAGTGGTCTGTCGGCTCGTCTAAGAGAAGCACATTGGCGCCGGAGATCATAAGTTTGCTAAGCATACAGCGGACTTTTTCACCTCCTGACAGGACGCGGACTTTTTTTACGCCGTCTTCTCCGGCGAACAACATACGTCCCAGGAAACCGCGGACATAGGTTACGTCTTTTATTTCTGAATATTGTGTCAGCCAGTCCACGATAATGTCGTCGTTGTCAAACTCGCCGGAGTTATCTTTGGGAAAATAGGCCTGGGAGGTGGTCACACCCCATTTGTAGGTGCCTTCGTCCGGTTCCAGTTCGCCCATCAGGATCTGGAAGAGGGTCGTCTTGGCAAATTCGTTACTTCCGACGAAAGCGATCTTATCGTCGTGTCCCATAATAAAGGATATGTTGTCCAGTATTTTTACGCCGTCAATGGTTTTAGAAATACCTTCAACGGTCAGCACTTCGTTGCCGATTTCACGGTTGGGTCTAAAATCAATGTACGGATATTTACGGCTGGAAGGACGAATCTCATCCAACTGTATTTTTTCCAACGCCCGTTTTCGGGAAGTTGCTTGTCTGGACTTGGAAGCATTGGCGGAGAAACGGGAGATAAACTCCTGCAGTTCTTTGATCTTTTCTTCTTTTTTCTTGTTGGCTTCTTTCATCTGGCGGATCATGAGCTGACTGGATTCATACCAGAAATCATAGTTGCCCGCATAAAGCTGGATCTTTCCGTAGTCGATATCAGCGATATGGGTACATACTTTATTCAGGAAATATCGGTCATGAGAAACCACGATGACTGTGTTGTCAAAATTGATAAGGAATTCTTCCAGCCATGCGATGGCGTCCAGATCCAGGTGGTTAGTCGGCTCGTCTAAAAGAAGGATGTCTGGATTGCCGAACAACGCCTGTGCTAAGAGAACTTTGACCTTCTGCGCGCCGGTCAGGTCTTTCATGAGCGCGTAATGAAGATCTGTTTCAATTCCTAATCCGTTTAACAGAGTGGAAGCGTCGGATTCTGCTTCCCATCCGTCCATATCCGCAAATTCCGCTTCCAGCTCGCTGGCTTTAATACCGTCTTCGTCGGTGAAGTCTTCCTTGGCGTAGATTGCGTCTTTTTCTTTCATGATTTCATAGAGCCTTGCATTTCCCATGATGACCGTGTCCATGACCGTATATTCGTCATATTGGAAATGATCCTGTTTTAAAAAGGAGAGACGCTGACCGGGTGTGATGGCAATTTCTCCATTGGTGGATTCTAGTTCACCGGAAAGTATTTTTAAAAAAGTAGATTTGCCCGCGCCGTTGGCTCCGATCAGGCCATAGCAGTTACCTTCCGTAAATTTGATATTGACGTCTTCGAACAGGGCTTTTTTACCCAGGCGAAGCGTCACATTATTCGCACTTATCATATAATCAACCTTTCTTTTTTAAAATCTCTTTCATAAAAATATACCATTATACATTGTACCTGAAAAAAATGTTTTTGCAAGTATTTTATAGATTTTCTTAAAAAGGTCTTTTGAAATTCCAAGGTTTATGGTATGATGGAAATAACAATATATGTTATATTAAAACAGCAATGAAACGGATAATGCCCAGGAGGGTTTAAGGACGTGTTTTTTACGGCTTCTGATGCTCTTGGATCAGGGGTATTAGAAGTATAGTTGCGGAACTTTAATGGAGGAATTTATTACTATGAGGAAGATACTTTTTGCGGCATCAGAGTGTGTACCATTCGTTAAGACCGGAGGGCTTGCAGATGTATGCGGCGCTCTGCCGAAAGGTTTTAACAAAGACGAATGGGACGTGCGAGTAGTGATCCCGAATTATACATGTATTCCCGACAAGTTTAGGAATAATTTTAAGTACATTACGCATTTTTACATGGGGACGGGTTCTTATAATCCGGGCGCGCATGTGGGCGTCATGACTTATGAGCTTGAAGGCGTTACCTATTATTTTATTGACAACCTTGTTTATTTCGGCGGTTCGAAACCTTATGGAGATTTCCGCACAGATATTGAGAAATTTGCCTTTTTCTCCAAAGCGGTATTGTCCATCCTTCCAATCGTGGGTTTCAGGCCGGATCTGATCCATTGTCATGACTGGCAGACTGGTCTGATTCCGGTATATCTTAAGACTGAGTTTGCGGCAGGCGAATTTTATCAGGGGATTAAGACGATCATGACGATCCATAATCTCAGATTCCAGGGGATCTGGGATATAGAGACCATGCAGGGGCTTACGGGTCTTCCGGATTATGTGTTTACGCCGGATAAACTGGAATTTAAGAGGGATGCCAATATGTTAAAAGGCGGCCTGGTCTATGCGGATTATATTACGACTGTCAGCGAGACATACGCGTATGAGATTCAGACGCCGATGTACGGCGAGGGACTTGACGGCCTTCTTTCTGCAAGGCATATGGACCTTAGAGGCATCGTTAACGGTATCGACTATGAGATCTGGAATCCGGAAACGGACGGAAAGATTGATAAGAATTACAAGCTGAAAGATTTCAAAAAGGGCAAAGCGGCCAACAAGAGGGCGCTTCAGGAATCGCTTGGCCTTACAGTAGATGAAAATAAGATGCTGATCGGCCTGATTTCCCGTTTGACAGATCAGAAAGGATTAGACTTGATTGCGGAAGTGATGGAACAGATTGTGGACGACAACACGCAGTTTGTGGTCATCGGCACCGGCGATCAAAGGTATGAGGATATGTTCCGCCATTATGCATGGAAGTATCCGGATAAAGTTTCCGCAAATATTTACTATGCAGATGAGCTGTCCCATAAATTGTATGCGGCTGCGGACGCGTTTTTGATGCCGTCTGCTTTCGAACCCTGCGGACTGACCCAGCTGATTTCCTTCCGTTATGGTACAGTTCCGATTGTCCGTGAAACCGGAGGTCTTAAAGATACCGTAGAGCCGTATAATGAATATGAAGGAAAAGGAGACGGATTCTCCTTTACAAATTACAATCCATGGGATATGATGGAAGTAATCAATTATGCGAAGTATACTTATTTCGTACATCGGAAAGAGTGGGATGAGATGGTTGCAAGAGGAATGCAGAAGGATTTCTCGTGGGATGCATCCAGATACAAATATGAGGGAATCTATTCCTGGCTGATCGGCTGGTAGATTCCAAGAAAAGCGAGAGCGGCGGCTTCTCCTGTAAGGGGGAAGCCGCCGCTGGCGTTTTGCATGTGCAAAATTTATTCGATGCCCCGTTGCTTGCAACGGGGTATATGACTGCAATAAAAAAAGCTCCCGACCGGATTTGAACCGGTGACCTACGCATTACGAGTGCGTCGCTCTACCGACTGAGCCACGGAAGCTTGTGCTTGAAAGCAATATTTATTATAGCCGATGTGGCTCAGAATGTAAAGCTTTTTTTGGAAAAATTGTTATGAGAAAAAATTGTACTACAAAGTGTCTATAATTTCACTGGCGGCCAGCGCGCTGTCACCGATAGGCACCCAGGATCTGGACAGACGAATCAGACAGGATTCGTCAGGCGTCTGCCCCGGATATTTCAGGAAATTGCTGCTCATGTCATAGAGAATACGCTCATTCAGATTAAGCCCCTGCGTCAGGGGCAGTTTTTTTTCCAACATATAACTGCAGTCTGTGGCTCCCCGGGCCAGTAGTTCCTGCATGGTTTGCCGAAAGATTCCGATGTGTTCCTGATCCCAGGAAGCGGTAAAAGCACATTTGCAAAGTTCCCTGGTAAAGAATGGATAGTGTTTTATTTCATCAAATAACTGGATGAAATTTGCCCTGTGAATAGAAGATACAAAGCAGTCTCCTTGATGCAGAGCATTGACTACATTGTCAGTCCAGGCCATAAAAATTACCCCCTTTTAAGCCGAAACATATACCTGTAAAAATGTACAACAATACATATTTATTTTAGCAGAAATAGACAAAAAAAGAAAGATATTTAAATGAAAATGCATATATTTTTATAGAGAAAAAATGGCTGTAAAATGCCGGGAAAAGTCGATTCATACATAATGTACAATCACATACATAAAAAAATATGGTATTATCATATAGTACATTATAAAAAAGTTTAGGAGGGTACATATGTTTAGGGATGAATTTACGAGCGTATGCAATTCAGCGAAGGGGAAATTAAATCTCCTGAATAACAATCCTGTCGGATATGTAATTGCAGCAGTGATGGCAGGCATTTTTATTGCGTTTGGCGGATTTGTTATGCTTACGGTAGGAGGCAACTTAGGCACCACAGGCGCAGGTAAGGTTGTGATGTCAGCTTCTTTTGCGGCTGCTTTAAGCCTGGTTGTGATGGCCGGGGCGGAACTGTTTACAGGCAACAATTTCGTGATGGCGTCCGGCGCAATGGCCGGAGAAGTAAAGTGGGGCGATGCAGTGAAGCTGTGGGTCATCTGTTATGTGGGCAATCTGGTAGGTTCCCTGTTGGCAGCAGTGATCTTTCATTTTGCAGGACTTGCGTCCGGCGCAGTGGGGGAGACTATTGCAACGGTAGCTGCGGCAAAGATGGGCGGCGCTCCGGTTGCGCTTTTTATGAAAGCAATTTTCTGTAATATGCTGGTATGTCTGGCAGTGTGGTGCGGTGCAAAAATGAAGACAGAATCAGGAAAACTGGTCATGATTTTCTGGTGTATTTTTGTATTTGTAGTCTGCGGATTCGAGCATAGCGTTGCGAATATGACAATTATGGCAGCAGGGCTTCTTGATCCGAACGGAGTGGCAGGACTCAGCATAGGCGGATATGTATATAATCTGGTAATTGTTACTATTGGTAATATGATCGGCGGTATTCTCTTCGTAGCATGGCCGTATTATATGATCCAGAAAAGCAAATAGGCAGTAATACATAATTTGCAGGTGTAATTATCCCATATAACAACAAAAAAAGAGCAGATAGCATGCTCTTTTTTTGTTGTTGTTTTATGAGATGGGAATTGTGTAGAAGGATACTTTGTGGTAGAATAAGAAATTAATTTGTAGAAGAAAGGAAGGATGTGTCATGGCACAATTGTGGGGCGGACGTTTTACAAAGGAAACAGATCAACTGGTTTACAGATTTAATGCGTCAATTTCCTTTGATCAGAGGCTTTATAAACAGGATATAGAAGGCAGTATGGCTCATGTGCGGATGCTGGCAAAACAGAACATACTGACAGAAGAAGAAAAGAACAAGATTCTAGAAGGGCTTACAGGAATCCTTAAGGATGTGGAATCGGGAGAACTTAAGATCACCGAAGAGTATGAAGATATCCACAGTTTTGTGGAATCTAATTTGATTGATCGAATCGGGGACACAGGCAAGAAACTGCACACAGGCAGGAGCAGAAACGATCAGGTGGCATTGGATATGCGCCTTTATACCCGGGATGAGGTCAAAAAGACAGAAGGCTTTTTGAAAGAGCTTTTAAAAGTGATTCTTCGAATTATGGAAGAAAATACGCAGACGATCATGCCAGGGTTTACCCATATGCAGAAAGCTCAGCCAATCACGCTGGCGCATCATATGGGAGCTTATTTTGAAATGTTTAAAAGAGACGGACAGCGGCTTTCGGATATCTATGAAAGGATGAATTACTGTCCGTTGGGTGCAGGCGCGCTGGCAGGCACAACGTATCCTCTTGACAGGCAATATACTGCTAAGCAGCTTGGATTTTATGGTCCTATGCTAAACAGCATGGACGCGGTATCAGATCGGGATTATTTGATTGAATTTCTGTCGGCCATGTCTACAATCATGATGCACTTAAGCCGGTTCAGCGAGGAGATTATCATCTGGAACAGTAACGAATACCAGTTCGTGGAGATTGATGATGCTTACAGCACAGGAAGTTCTATTATGCCTCAGAAAAAGAATCCGGATATTGCGGAACTGGTGCGCGGGAAAACGGGAAGAGTTTACGGTGCACTGATGTCCCTGCTTACAACCATGAAAGGGATTCCGCTGGCATATAATAAAGATATGCAGGAAGATAAAGAGCTGGTATTTGACGCCATTGATACGACGAAAGGATGTGTGGCGCTTTTTACAGGTATGTTGGATACGATCCGTTTTTGCAAAGAGCGGATGGATAAAAGCGCAAGGCATGGTTTTACCAATGCTACGGATGCGGCAGATTATCTCGTCAATCATGGCGTGCCTTTCAGGGATGCCCACGGAATCGTAGGCAGGCTGGTGCTGTATTGTATTGAGAAAAATATTGCGCTGGATGATATGGCGCTGGAAGAATATAAAGCGGTCAGCCCGGTGTTTGAGGAAGATATTTATGAGGCGCTTTCTATGGAAACCTGTGTAAATAAACGACTGACTGTCGGAGCACCGGGAAAAGAGGCGATGGAAAAGGTCATCGCTGTCTACAGAGCGTATTTGAACGAACAGAAGGTTTAAACGGAAAGAAAAGGGTTGCATTTTCAAAAAAAATCTTGTAATATTGCATGAGGAATACAAATGTGTGTGTATTGCGGACATTGTATTCTGAAAACAGCAAAACCCTGGACAGCGCCCAGATCGACGAGTGAGAGCCGAAGGCGAACAGGAGTTGATCTATTGCCGGGCGATGGGAAGGGTGGAGCGGTACTTTAATAAGCTTTAATACGAGGAGTAAAAAAATGAGTGAAAAATTAAGAGTAGGTATCCTTGGCGGTACCGGTATGGTAGGACAGAGGTTTATTTCGTTATTGGAAAACCATCCCTGGTTTGAGGTGGTGACAATTGCAGCCAGCGAGCGGTCTGCGGGAAAGACATATGAAGAAGCAGTGGGCGGACGTTGGAAAATGGATACGCCAATGCCTGAAGCAGTGAAAAAAATTATAGTTATGAACGTAAATGAGGTAGACAAAGTGGCATCGGGCGTGGATTTTGTATTTAGCGCCGTGGATATGTCCAAAGATGAGATTAAAGCCATCGAGGAATCTTATGCAAAGACCGAGACGCCGGTAGTCTCCAACAACAGCGCCCATCGTTGGACGCCGGATGTGCCGATGGTTATTCCGGAGATCAATCCGGAGCATTTTGAAGTCATCGAGTTTCAGAAAAAACGTCTGGGAACGACAAGGGGATTTATCGCAGTGAAGCCCAATTGTTCGATTCAGAGTTACGCGCCGGTTCTTACAGCATGGAAGGAGTTTGAGCCATATGAAGTAGTGGCGACGACTTATCAGGCAATCTCCGGCGCAGGCAAGACATTTAAAGACTGGCCGGAAATGGTGGAAAATGTAATTCCATATATCGGAGGAGAGGAA
>CAJUMT010000141.1 GCA_910587495.1 uncultured Lachnospiraceae bacterium
TGTTCATACAATTCAAAGCCTGTTAGATGTAGATTAAACATGTTGCCGAGGATACTGTAAATGCAGTATCCTCATCCTCCTTACTGCGTTTGTGAAAGCAGACGATTACTTATTTGACATTTCCTTCCACCTGTAATAAAGTATAATGTAGGACATTAAAAATACAGATAAGGGAGGACGCTATGAACAAGAATGCAACATATCTGAAAAAACTGAACAGCGAATCGGTAGTCCAGCAGGTAATCAATTGCCTGACGGAAGCTATGATTAATAAAGAGTTAAAACCAGGCGATAAAATTCCTACAGAACTGGAACTGTCGGAAACTCTGGGTGTGGGAAGAAATTCCATACGGGAGGCGATCAAGATTCTTGTTTATCTGGGCGTATTGGAAATACGCCGGGCAGAAGGGACATTTGTGTGTGAAGGCTTTTCCGAGAGTATGATTGACCCCATGATCTATGGAATCATACTGGATAAGTCTGAATCCTACGATAACCTGATGGATCTTCGGGAGATGATGGAAGTGGGGGTTGTCCAGCTTGCCATGACGAAGTACAATGAGCAGGATATGGAAAATCTTGAGGAAAAACTCAAAGCTATGAAAGAAGCCATCGAACAGGGTGCGCATAATACGCTGGAAGCCTTCCAGGCAGACAATGCGTTTCATGACGCCGTATCCCAGATGGGGCATAATCCCCTGGTGGACAAGATCAACCGTGTCGTGCAGATGCTTACCTATTCGGTACGGTTAGAGACAGTTACGCACATGATAGAAAGCGGTCGGGGTATGGAACTGTATAAAGCGCACGAGAATATCTGCCGTATGCTGCGGGAAAAAGATAAGAGTAATATCAATCAGAATATAAGAGAAACATATTTTGAAGAAGAGATAAACCAGTAAAAAAAGATCACTCATGAAAACAGAAAGGGGTTCATGGGTGATTTTTTTTGGTTTTTATTAAAAGATATCAGCAATTTGCACAAAAACATATATTAGAATTTGGCAATAGTGCCAAAACTTAGAAATACTGTTGACATTTATCAGGCAATATGATATATAATACATATAACATCCTACAAAGGACGGAGAACAAAGAACAAAGGGAAGGAGAATTGCTTATGAAGCAAAAGATGATGGTGTTTATTCTTGCAGCGGCTATGTCGGCAGGATTATTGTCGGGATGCGGTTCCGGAAGCAAGCAAACATCCGGGACAGCCGGGGATGAGTACCAGCAGATCGAACTTGTAATGGCGGTTAATGGGACGGACATCCAGATTGATTCCATGGTGGCGAAAAAATTTGCCGAGCTGGTTTCAGAAGGATCCGGCGGCAGGGTGACGGTAGCGGTATTTCCCAACGACCAGCTGGCAGGAGGGAATTCCACCAAAGGAATCGAGATGATTGCGGTGGGCGGCGTAGACCTGGCTGCTTATGCTACATCTGTTATGTCTGTATTGGACGAACAGATGTCCATTGCTACAATTCCATGGAGCTTTGACGACTACCAGGAAGCCAGAACCGTCATTGACGAGACAGGGGGAGACTACTACGCGAAGGTCTTGGAACAAAAAGGCATCACTTATCTTGGGTCGTTCCATAATGGTTTCAGGCAGCTTAGCAACAGTAAGCGGGAAGTACATACGCCGGAAGACGTGCAGGGGTTAAAAATCAGAGTCCCGGGTAGCGAAGTCTATATGGATTTTTTCCGGGCGCTGAAAGCAGACCCGATCTCCATGAGCTGGAGCGAAGTATTTACGGCCATCCAGCAGGGAGCAATCGACGGGCAGGAGAATGGCGTGAGCATTACGGATTCGGCCAAGATGTATGAAATACAGGATTATATGACCTTGTGGAATTATACATATGAAAACGATCTGTTTGTGGCAAACACGGAGATCTGGAACAGCCTGGAGCCAAAGACCCAGGAGCTTTTAAGGACGAAAGCCAAAGAGGCATGCGACTGGGGCAGAGATCAGGTGGAGCAGGAAGAAGCAGAGATTGTGCAGAAGTTCAGAGACGGCGGGATGACGGTGACAGAGCTGACCGCGGATGAACTTGAAACTTTTAAAAAGGCGGTACAATCCGTTCGGGAGAAATTTATGGAGAAATACGGGGAAGAGGCATGCACCGCTTTCCAGATCGAGTAGTTATACAGAAAGGGGAAATACATGCATTTATTAGACAAAATTGAAGAGATTGTAGCAGCCGTATGTCTGTCGGTGATGACAGTCCTGGCATTTGCCAACGTAGTGGCAAGATATGTATTCAGCGCCTCCTTCTCTTTTTCAGAAGAGATTACTACCTATTTATTTGTATTGCTAAGCCTGCTAGGCACGGCGATTGCGGCACGCAGAAGAGCGCATCTGGGACTTACGATTCTTACGGATGTGGTCGGTCCCAAAGTAAGAAGAGTTCTGCATGTGATCGGTTATTTGTTTGCGGTGGCGTTTACAGGGGCAATCTTTTTCTACGGCATACAGATGGTTTTAAGCCAGCGGCAGCTGGGGCAGGTAACTGCGAACATGCAGTGGCCGGAATGGATCTTCGGCTCTTTCGTACCAATTGGAGCGTTGTTCGCCATGATCCGTTTTGTCCAGGTGTTGGTTGAGGAGATACAAGGAAAAGGCGAGGAGGTGCAAAGCTGATGGTTGCGGCAGTATTGTTTCTTGTATTTGCGGCTTTGCTGCTTATAGGCGCTCCCATCGCAGTGTGTCTGGGCGCTTCCAGCGTGCTGGCCATGATTGTGCAGGGAGCCGGAAGGCCTTTGGATACCATTATGAGCAGCTTGCCGAGACTGGTATCTTCTTCCACAAGTAAATTTGTATTGTTGGCGATTCCGTTCTTTATCCTTGCCGGAAACATTATGGAAAAAGCGGGAATTTCCAGAAAACTGATTAAGCTGGCAGAAGTCTGTGTGGGACATATGCGGGGAGGACTTGCGATTGTATGCGTTATCGTATCCTGTTTCTTTGCGGCCATCTCCGGCTCCGGGCCGGCCACTGTGGCGGCGCTGGGACTGATTATGATACCTGCCATGGTAAAGGCAGGGTACAAGCCGGCGTTTGCGGCGGCGCTGATGGGAGCGTCCGGGGCGATCGGCGTGGTCATACCGCCTTCTATTACTTTCGTGGTATATGGTTCTATTGCAGACGCCTCTATCGGAACTTTGTTTTTAGCAGGCGTGCTTCCCGGGCTTTTAATGGGGCTGGGACTTATGGTTACGGCGCTGCTGGCAGGACGTAAAAGTAAGCTGGAGACGCTTCCTAAGGCATCAGGGAAAGAGCGCTGGGTTGCATTTAAAGACGCTTTCTGGGGACTGATGATGCCGGTCATCATTTTGGGCGGGATCTATGGAGGAATCTTTACTCCCACGGAAGCGGCGGCAGTATCGGTTATTTATGGATTGTTTGTAGGAGCGTTTATCTATAAGGAAATCAAATTAAAGGAATTGTACACGCTTCTGCTGGATTCAGTCTCCACGACGGCGACGGTTATGTTCATTACTGCGGCGGCCAGTCTGTTTGCTTATGTGCTGACCCGCGCCCGCCTGGATGTGGCGATCAGTACGGCGCTTCAGGATGTGACCGGCGGAAGTACCATAGTATTTTTGATCATTGTAAATATTATCCTTTTGATTGCAGGATGTTTTCTGGATTCCACATCGGCGCTGTATATTTTCACTCCGTTGTTTGTGCCGGTAGCCAATGCCCTTGGAATTGATTTGGTCCATCTGGGCGTGGTCATGATTGTGAACCTGGCGATCGGATTGTTTACGCCGCCGGTGGGCGTGAATCTGTATGTGGCCTGCGGTGTGGCGGATGTGAACTTAAAAGAAATATCCAAAGCGGTGGTTCCGCTTCTGATTGCATCCATTATTGTACTTTTAATCGTTACTTATATACCTGCGGTATCGCTGGTGTTTGTATAAAGACTTTATGAAAGAGGTAGAAAAATGAGAAATGTAAGCGTAGAAGAATTACAGAAACAATGTGTGGAACTGAAGAAAAAAGTAGTCTCCATGATTTATAAAGCACAGTCAGGGCATCCGGGCGGGTCTTTGTCAGCGGCTGATTTTGTGACGGCGCTTTATTTCAGGGAGATGAACCTGGACCCGAAGAATCCCAAGTGGGAGGACAGAGACCGTTTTGTGCTATCCAAAGGCCATGTATGCCCTGTTCAGTATGCGGCGTTGGCATCCTTGGGATACTTTGACGAGTCTGTGCTGGATACGCTGCGTCAGGAAGGGTCGATTCTTCAAGGCCATCCGGATATGAAAAAATGCCCGGGTATTGATATTTCCACAGGCTCTTTGGGACAGGGGTTTGCCTGCGGCGTCGGTATGGGCATCGCAGCAAAAGCAGACAAAAAAGATTACCGCGTATTTGTGGTAGTAGGTGACGGAGAGTGCCAGGAAGGGGAGATCTGGGAGGCTGCGCAGACAGCCAATAAATATAAGTTGGATAATCTGGTCGTATTTGTGGACAACAACAATCTGCAGCTGGACGGCACTACCGATGAAATTATGCCTAATATTAACCTGGGGAAAAAGTTTGAGGCGTTTGGATTTGAGACTTTTGATATTGACGGGCACAATATGGCGGAAATCGTGGCAGTATTGGATAAAATCCGGGTATCCAAAAACGGAAAGCCTAAATGCGTTTTTGCCCATACAGTAAAAGGAAAAGGCGTGTCCTTTATGGAAAACCAGTGCGGATGGCATGGCGTGGCCCCTAACGACGAACAGTACGCACAGGCCATGAAAGAACTTGACGAACAGCTTCAGGCATTAGCATAAAAGCAAAAACAAGATTAGGAGGATTAGCAATGAGCGAAGTAAAGAAAGCGACCAGAGACGGATTTGGCGAGGAAATCGTAGAACTTGGAAAAAGAGACAATAAAATTTATGTGGTAGATGTAGATATCGGGAAATCCTGCAAGACAGGGCAGTTCAGGGCAGAGCTTCCGGAACAGTATTTTAACGTAGGCATTGCAGAGCAGAACGCGGCAGGCGTGGCGGCAGGCATGGCGACCTGCGGTAAGATTCCTTTTGTTGTTACATATGCGGTATTCGGTTCCCTTCGGATGTGCGAGATGATCCGCCAGGAGATCTGCTATCCGAATCTGAACGTGAAGATTGCCTGCTCCCACGGCGGCGTGACGCCGGCCAACGACGGAGCCAGCCATCAGTGCGTTGAGGATCTTGGCGTACTCCGCACTATCCCAAATATGACTGTCATCATGCCGGCGGATTATTATGCAGCCAAAAAACTTGTGGCAGAGGCTGCCAAAATGTACGGGCCGTGTTACTTGCGTTTCACAAGAGATGCAATTCCGGTGATCTATGACGAGAATACAGAATTTACAATCGGAAAAGCCAATACGCTTAAAGAAGGAAAAGACGTGGCGATCATTGCCAACGGAGATACTGTATGCATCGCCTTAGAAGCAGCAAAAACACTGGAACAAAAAGGAATAAAGGCAAGAGTGCTGGATATGCATACCATTAAGCCGCTGGACACAGAAGCAGTTATGGACTGCATAGAAAACATTGGGAAAATTATCACAGTGGAAGACCATAATATCTTAAACGGCCTTGGAAGCGCAGTCAGCGATATTGTAGCGGAAACCGGAAAAGCAGTTGTAAGAAGAGTCGGCATCCAGGATCAGTTCGGACAGTCTGCGCCTTATGGAAGGCTGCTGGAAATGAACGGTATCACAGCAGGGCATATTGTAGAGCTGGCGGAAGAACTAACAAAATAAAACTAAAAACAGCGGAAGCCCGGACAACGCCAGATTGATTTGCAGACGCGCAAGCGGCTGGAAAACAATCTAGTACCCGGCGTTGGGAGGGTTGTAGCGGAACTAAAATAAAAAAACAGCAACGGAACGGACGCCCCGGGAGGATTTACAGACGCGTAAGCGGCTGAAATGCTCCCAGATAAGGGGGGCGGGAGTGGAGTTGCGGAACTAAAATAGGAGAATGAGAATATGTTTGAATTTAATGACCAGGTAGTAATTGTAACAGGCAGCGGTTCCCCGAAGGGAATTGGAAGGACCATCGCACGCACATTTGCAAAACAGGGAGCGACCGTCGTGATTGCGGATATGAATGAGGCAGGTATTAAAGATACGGTAGCTGTGATTGAAGGGGAAGGCGGAAAAGCCATGGGAGTGACAGTGAATGTAACTTCTCCGGAGTCCGTACAGCAGATGGTAGATACAATAATGGAAAAATACGGGCGAATTGATGTGCTTGTAAACAATGCGGGTATTTCCCAGAAAGTAACCGTTGAGGACATGAAGCTGGAAGACATGCGGAAGATCTTTGAAGTAAATATGTATGGACTTTTCCTCTGCACCCAGGCATGTATGAAACCCATGCGTGCGGCAAAATATGGAAGGATTGTGAATCTGTCCTCCGTATCCGGTAAACGGGGAGGCGGTGTGTTTGGCGGCGCGCATTATTCTGCTTCCAAAGCGGCGGTATTGGCTTTTTCCAAAAATCTTTCCAGAGAGATATCCGCAGAAGGCGTCACGATCAACAGTGTATGCCCGGGACTGATCAACACAGAGATCTGGAAATCCCTTCCGGAAGAAGACGCGAAAAAAGTAATCGACGGGATTCCTATGGGCCGTCCGGGCGAGACCCAGGAAGTGGCCAACGCCATTTTGTTCCTGGCATCCAAAGAAGCTTCTTATATTACAGGTGAAGAAATCGACATCAACGGCGGGTCACATATGGATTAAAAATAAAGGGGCTGCAACGGCGGTCCCTTTTTTTAGACCAGGAAAAACCACAGAAAAGTTAAAATAGAAAATAGACAAGCTTAACGATATGTGGTAGAATAAATCCGTATGATTTAGAGGTCTTATCGATTCAAACAAGGAGGAATAACAAAAATGGCCAGAAAAATGAAAACTATGGATGGTAATCATGCAGCGGCTCATGCATCCTATGCATATTCTGATGTTGCTGCAATCTATCCTATCACCCCATCTTCTGTTATGGCAGAAGCCACAGACGAATGGGCAACCCAGGGAAGGACCAATATCTTCGGGCGTACAGTACAGGTGACTGAGATGCAGTCCGAGGCAGGTGCTGCAGGTGCTGTCCACGGATCTTTAGCAGCAGGTGCGCTTACGACTACTTTTACCGCTTCTCAGGGCCTTTTACTTATGATCCCGAATCTGTATAAGGTAGCAGGCGAGAGGCTTCCGGGTGTGTTTAACGTATCTGCGCGTGCGCTGGCAAGCCATGCACTGTCTATTTTTGGAGACCACTCTGATGTATATGCATGCCGTCAGACCGGCGCAGCCATGCTCTGCGAATCCAGCGTACAGGAAGTTATGGATTTAACTCCGGTTGCGCATTGTGCAGCGATCAAAGGACGTCTTCCCTTTATTAATTTCTTTGATGGTTTCCGCACTTCCCATGAGATTCAGAAGATTGAGCAGTGGGATTATGAGGATCTGAAAGATATGGTGGATATGGATGCTATCGAGGCGTACAGAAAAGACGCGCTGAATCCGAATCATCCCTGCCAGAGAGGTTCCGCGCAGAACCCGGATATCTTCTTCCAGGCCCGCGAGGCATGCAATCCGTACTATGACGCTCTCCCGGCTATCGTGCAGGAGTACATGGACAAAGTAAATGCCAAGATCGGAACGAATTATAAATTATTTAACTATTACGGCGCAGCTGACGCTGAAAAAGTTATTATTGCCATGGGTTCCGTATGTGATACCATTGAGGAAACTATTGATTATCTGATGGCAGCCGGTGAGAAAGTCGGTGTTGTAAAAGTACGTTTGTACAGACCGTTCAGTGCCAAAGCGTTAGTAGATGCAATTCCGGACACAGCAAAAGTGATCAGTGTTCTTGACAGAACCAAAGAGCCGGGTGCGCTTGGCGAGCCTCTGTACCTGGATGTGGTTGCCGCTTTGAAAGGCACGAAGTTCAATGATACGCCGATCCTTTCCGGACGTTACGGATTAGGTTCCAAAGATACGACGCCGGCACAGATCGTTGCGGTGTACAAAAACACAGAGAAGGCAAAATTCACGATCGGTATCGTAGATGATGTGACAAATCTTTCCCTTGACGCAGGCACTCCGCTTGTGACAACGCCGGAAGGAACGACCAACTGTAAGTTCTGGGGTCTTGGCGCGGACGGTACCGTAGGAGCAAACAAGAACTCCATCAAGATTATCGGTGACAACACGGATATGTATGCGCAGGCATATTTTGACTATGACTCCAAAAAGTCTGGCGGCGTAACCATGTCCCACCTGCGCTTTGGCAAGAAGCCGATCAAGTCTACATACTTGATCCACAAAGCGAACTTTGTAGCATGTCATAATCCTTCCTATATTAATAAGTACAATATGGTGCAGGAGCTGGTAGACGGAGGAACCTTCCTTTTGAACTGCCCGTGGAATATGGAAGAACTTGAAAGCCATCTGCCAGGACAGGTGAAAGCATTTATTGCGAACCATAACATCAAGTTCTATGTGATCGACGGCGTAAAGATCGGTATCGAGACCGGCATGGGACCGACCCGTATTAACACAATCCTTCAGTCTGCATTCTTTAAACTGACCGGAATTATTCCGGAGGAGCAGGCGATTGACCTTATGAAAGCTGCTGCAAAGGCTACTTACGGACGTAAAGGCGACGATGTTGTCCAGAAGAACTGGGCGGCGATTGACGCAGGTGCAAAGCAGGTTGTTGAAGTTCAGGTTCCGGACAGCTGGAAGAACGCGGCGGACGAAGGCCTGGTTATGACCCATGCAGAGAGCGGAAGAAAAGACGCAGTTGATTTTGTCAATAACATTCAGTCCAAAGTATCCGCACAGGAAGGCAATTCCCTGCCTGTATCTGCATTTAAAGACTATGTGGACGGCACAACTCCGTCCGGTACTTCCGCATACGAGAAGCGCGGCATCGCAGTGAATATTCCGGTATGGAATCCGGAGAACTGTATTCAGTGTAACCGTTGTTCCTATGTGTGCCCGCACGCAGTCATCCGTCCGGTGGCAATGACCGCTGACGAGGCGGCAAAGGCTC
>CAJUMT010000142.1 GCA_910587495.1 uncultured Lachnospiraceae bacterium
TGTAGCCGCCACGCCGATCATCATACCTACAAAGGAAGTCGGGTTCTCTCCCATGGCATTGACGGTAGTCAAAAGACCCGGAAGGCCTGCATAAACATAATATACCGTGTTAAAAAAGCTGATGATAACCGCGCCGATAGCGCCGCCGATACAGCCTGCGATAAAGGGCTTTTTCAACCGAAGGGTAACTCCGTAGATGGCCGGTTCTGTGATACCAAAGATACCTGTAAGGCCTGCGGAAAACGCCACGTTTTTAATATCGCTTTTTTTCGTCTTAATAAAGACGCCCAGGCAGGCAGCCGCCTGCGCAACGACTGCACAAGTCTGGAAAGCCTGAAACGTATCGCAGCCATTGTTCGCAAAATTCGCCAGAACCATAGGCGTCACGCCCCAATGTACGCCAAAGATAACAAATACCTGCCAGATACCGCCTACGATCATCGCCGCCAGGACCGGAACAGTATTTACAAGCGTATTATATCCAAATGCGATAGCGTTAGCCAGTCCGTCAGACACAGGTCCGATGATCAGGATCGTAGCCGGCACCATAATAATTGCACAGATAAAAGGAACAACCAGCGCTTTAATCACATCCGGCACATGCTTTTCCAGAAAACGCTCCAGGTACGAAAGAATCAACACCAGGAACAAAGGAGGCAGAACCGTGGAAGTATATGTAGTCTGCGCCATATTAAAGATCAGGAATTTAACGGCTTCCCCGTCTGCGATGCGCGCCGCAATTGCGCCCCAGTCACTGTTGACCAGTGCCAGACAGCACCACATGGCGATAAAGGTATTGCATTTAAAATGTTTTGACGCTGTAACTGCGATCAACACCGGCAGGAACGTAAAAGGCGTCCAGGAAATAAAGCTCAGCACTTCATAGGTTCCGGTCTGGGCAAAAGCCGGGGCAAAATGTGTAATGATAATCAGCGCGCCTTGTACCAGCCCTGCAGCCGCCAGCACATATACAAAAGGAGCGAATACAGCAGACATGGTAGCGATTACACGGTTCGCCAGACTCTGCTTAATCTCCGGCTGCGCGCTTTCATCCAGATTAAGAAGCTGGCTTAACTCATTGTACACATCTTTTGCATGCGTACCAATTACAATCTGATACTGTCCTCCCTTTTCGATCACCTGAATCACGGCGGGCATGGATGAAATCTGTTTTGTCACCTCCGCCGACGGGGATTCTTTCAATACCAGACGCAGTCTGGTGGCGCAGTGCGCTGCACTGACAATGTTGGATTCGCCCACCGCATCTTTGATATCGCGGGCGAGTTTTCCGTAATCTCTTACTTTTTGAGCCATTTGCTCGTCCTCCTTGTTTCTTATATTTTTTATTCGAGCAGGGAAAAGCTATCTTCCCTGCCCGCCGCACGGGGTGCGTGCTGTAAAGCAGCAAATTTCCTTACGCACCCCTGTGCATAAAAAACCCGAACGCGCTTCTTTAAAGCCCTCCGATATTCCGGACAGCATCCAAGAAACACATTCGGGTTTTGCCTACCATGTAGTAACAAGCCCTCTTTGTGTGGCTGATAAAATTATATATTCTTTATAATCTGGTCGTAACTCTTACAATATGTACCGTGAGAAAAGTGATCTCTTCCGCACTCAGGGTGCAATGGTACTGCTTCTTTAAATAACTTTGAATCTTCTCCGCACAGCGAAACTGTTTGGGATTTTTTCTTTTCATCAGTTCATACATCTCATCCGAGCCTCCGTCCATCAGCTTGTGGTCCAGCGCCCGCTGAGCAAAAAACAAAAGATGTGTGGTAAAACGCTGATAATCCAGCGATTGTTCGTCAAATTCCACATGGAACGCATACCGCACGATATTCAAGGAGTTTTGTATGATCTCGGTCATCTGCTGTGTATAATTCATGTTGCAGTCATATTCCGCGTTTACAATATGCAGCGCAATGGAACCCGCTTCGTCTTTTGGAAATTCCACCTGCATAGTCTCTTGAATCAGATCCAATGCATACAATCCAATGGAATATTCCGCCGGATACAATTTACTTGTCTCCCATTGCAGGGCATTGCGAAAAGTAATCCCCTGCTTCATGCGCTCAATGGCAAAACTGATATGATCTGTCAACGTAATATACACGTTTTTATTCAGCTTCTTTTTGAGCGTCTCCCTTGCATAATCAATGATCCGGGCGGAAAGCTCAATCACTTCCACATCCACTTCCAGAAACAACTGTTTAAGCTTCTCAGTGGACGCGCTTGTATCCATCCGGAAGATCTTATCAATTTTCTTTTTATCAATCGCCGCCCCCGGTTTTGCCTGCCATCCCAGCCCCCGTCCTACCAGAAGGACTTCGCGGCCTCGTTCGTCCAGGGAACTCACGATATTGTTATTGAGAACTTTATGAACGACCATAATGCCACTCCCTCTCCTGATTTAGACATAAAAAAAGCCAAACACAGACTATATGCCCCTCTATTGCACAAAGACTGATGTTTGGTTTTGCCTGATCGAACAGTAACAAGCCAAAAATAACTTTTGTATTTCATTGGCGATATCATAACAAAACATCACAAAACTGTCAATAGAATTTGAGAAAAAAATATATTTTTTGTAATTTTACCAAGAATCATCCCTGTTTTTATGCAATCTATACAATACTTGTCCGGCAAAATATATTTTAACAGACATTGTTGACATTCTCGATTATCGAGTATATACTAAAATAAAGATACTCGATAATCGAGAATGCAGAGGTAACGATATGCCGAGAGTAAAATTTCAGACGCTTACCGAGCAGATGTTTTATATCCTGCTCTGCCTGAAAGAGGAATGCTATGGAATGGATATTTTAGATAAAGTTCCCGCTATGACAGAGGGCCGCGTCCATGTAGGATCCGGTACGCTGTATCACCTGCTGGAGCAGTTTTCTGACGCAGGAATGATCCGTGAAACAAAAGTGGAAGGCCGACGACGAAGCTATATTTTGACAGATACAGGAAAAGATGCCCTGAATAAAGAATACCGGCGAATCTGCGCACAGGCGCTTGATTACCGCAGGATCTGGGAGGTAGAAAATTCATGAAAGACATGAAACGCAGACTGGAAACTTATTCATTTTTCGACCGCACAGGCATTGAGGCACATCTTACTTCCATGGCGGCAAAAGGCTGGATGATCGAAAAGCTGACGAATTTCGGCTGGATCTATCGGCGGACAAAAGCCAGGCAGCTGGCTTTTTGTGTCACTTACTACCCAGATGCCTCCGATTTTGATCCGGCTCCCAGTGAAAAACAAAACACATTTTACGCTTTCTGCGAACATGCCGGCTGGACTCTGGCCGCTTCGTCCGCACAGATGCAGATATTTTATACAGACCAGGCGCATCCTGTCCCCATTGAGACTGATCCAGAGCTGGAAGTGGAAAATATTCACCGCTCGGCGAAGAAAGGATTTTTACGCAGCTATTTTCTTTTGTTTATTGTCACGCTTCTAAACGGCGGACTGTTCCTCTATACATTGGGCAGCGACCCTGTCTGGCTGCTTTCCAGCAATACCAACCTGTTTACCGGTTCTTGCTGGCTAATTCTCCTGCTTTTGTGTGCCGCGGAACTGGGCAGCTATTTTTCCTGGCGTCTCAAAGCGCAGAAAGCGGCAAAACGGGGTGAATTTCTGGTCTATAAAAGTACCCGGCGGCTGCAGCGCATCGCTCTTTACTATGTATTGTCCGGAGGCTTATGCTGGCTAATCGGAAAGTTTATGTCTGGTTCTCCTTTACAGAGCTTCCTCGCGGTCATGATTGTTTTGTATATGGTTTTTATCTTCTTTTTTGTCAATTTTTTAAAAGAAGCGCTGAAGAAAAGAAAGACGCCAGCCAAAGCCAATCAGTTCCTCTCTGTTCTCTCCTGCTTTATACTGGGATTCACTTTTATGAGCGTTTTAACTTTTGCCACACTGCAAGCCTCCAGCCAGGGATGGTTTGCAGGAAAAAACAGCACCTACAACTACCACGGAACTACATTTACCATCTACCTGGATGAGCTGCCTCTGACTGTGGAAGATCTGCTGCCTGTGGAATATGACGGCTATATCAGGCGGCGGACCAGCGACGAATCTTTTATGTTAGGGCAGTTTGAGATGGAACAGGAAGCCCGGTTGGATGCAAAGCATTTTGGTGATATGCCCGGGCTTCGATATACGATCACGGAAGTCAGGCTTTCATTTCTTTACGATTTGTGTAAAAATGCCCTGCTCAGAAAACAGAATATCACCCGTAATCTGCGCATACCGGAAGGACATAAAAGCCTGTACCAGCCTGCGGACGCCGCGCCCTGGAACGCCCTGGAGGCCTATCAGCTCTTCGACCAGGACACCGGCGCCAGGAACCGTTACCTGCTGTGCTATGAAAAACGCATCATTGAGATTGATTTTGACTGGACGCCGACTTTGGAACAGATGGCGGTTACCGCAAAAAAACTGGCATAAAAAGCGGCGTTTCTCGCCTCCCCGTACCGGGATAGAGAAACACCGCGTCTGCGTCGTATTCAGTTTTGTAAGATATCATTTGGGATTACAGTTCTCACATGGTTCGTACCCCTGTGCGATGACGTCTTCCCTGCTGCCCGTATACGGTAATTTATTCTCCTCCTTCATCTTCTTTACGCTGCTGCAGTCCGGGTCATGAAATTTTTTGGCGTTGGTATTCAATATATAATCTGCCTCCTGCGGCACCGGCTGGCTCCCCTCCGCATAGCTCTCCCCCGTCGCGTAATCAATCACGATGCCCGGCTGGACATTGTAAGCATAAACACAAAATTCAATCTCTTCGCCCTGATCCTCGACTGATTGTGCCTCAAGAAGCACCCCGGAAGCGACCAGGTTATTCCCTTCAAATACCGGCGTCACACGGTACATCACATGATTTTCGGTTTCTTTTACATAGTCGGCTACCATATTCTCGAAGGGCAGCATGCCGTCTACATTCAGGTATCTGGTTCCCGTAATAAGATTCTTCTCATTGGCATTTTCCCCTGCCAGCTGGAAGCCGATCAGGTGACAGCGGTTATACAGATACTTTCCGTCCACATTGTCGTACTTAGCGCTCTGCCAGCCCGTGGGTTTTATATGGCTGATACTTTCCCGTTTTTCTGTCGGCATAAGGTCTACGCCGATGCTGGCGTGAGCCACACCGCACCTGCCCAGTTCATCAAGCTCACTGTAAAACTCATAGGACTGTCCGCTTAATTCATCTTCTGAAAAATATGGCTGGTTGCCGTTGACCACGGCATAAGCCTGGCCGGTATATTCCTCCACGTCTTCGATAGAAAATTCCGCATTCGCCGTCTCTCCCGCCTGCCCATCTACAAGATCTTGTGCCTCGTCTTTTGCTGCGTTTTCCTGTGATGCGGAAGCTCTCAGCATATCCATGGAGCCGTCCGACTCCGCCGCTCCACATCCAGTCATCAACAAATAGACTGACAACACTGCTGCCAGTAACCATATTTTTCTTTTTCTCATCTTCTGTAAATCTCCTTCGTAATCTTTTCATGAGAATTTCCTGCGAAATTCTCCGTTTTCTCCAATGTATACCCGCTTATATCAAGTGTAAAAAATGTATCCGCCGGATACGTCCGGTTCCATCGAAACAAAATGACCTTCTCGATCCTGTCCTCGTATAAAGCGACGTCCTTGTCCTCCACGAAACAGTAGTCCCCTGCCCCGGCTTTCTCAAGATACGCTTCATCCACGATGATCTCTGCCTGCCCGGCGTCCGCAAACTGCTTCTGGCTGTAGGAGCTCATCCAGAGCCTGCCGCTTCCTGCCAGCTCTACAATATGCCGGTACAGCACACGGTCCTTACTCTGCCTGCGGCGGTTAAAGAGCATTCCGTCCTTATCATCGACACACAACATGATGATCACCTTTCTGCCCCACCTCCTTTCTTAAATGTCATGGCTTATCCCAGTTCTCTGACATTATCAATATTCCCGGCATCATTTATCATCCAGGCTGTGCATCAGCAGAAAGTCCCGCAGTTTGATATGTCTGACTGCGCTGGTGGAATAATCCATATCTTGATGGATGTCCTATAGTTTATCACATCTGCAGCTTTATCCAATCAGTACCCGCTTACCCTCAAAGGCAAAGCCCAGATGGCGGATGCGTTCCTCCGGGATCCCCCTGGCGGCCAGCTCACTGTCATAGTTCTTATCCTGAATCTGTTTTAAAGCTTCCTGAACCGTATCCTCCAGGGTATCTTCATCCTCCGGATCATGCACTTTAAACTCCAGCACAAAGGCCGGATCCTCCTTTTTACAAGGTTCCAGCATCACATCATATCTCCCGAACCCGCTTTCCCGGTTAGATGTGATGCGATATCTTCCTGCCAGCTCCACCATCAGGCCCAGGACAAAGCCATGATAAAAACGCTCCGGTTCTGCTTCTTCCGATGGCTTTCGACCGGTGTCAAAAAAGCTGAATGTAGCAAGCGCCACCTTGTTCATAAAACGGTTCATAGCCTTCACATCCACCAGAAGCAATGCCTTGATAAAATCGTTATAAGGCACATCCTCCCCGCCAAACCACCCCCGGATCATGTCTTCGAACATCATCTCCACTTCCCAGTTCGTCAGCTTCAGACGGTAAGTAAATCTCCTGGTCGTCCTGGAAAAACGCCGATCCACTACCTTCAGATACCCGCTGGCCAAAAGCATGCTCCAAACCGCCCCATGTTTCTTCTGGAGCTGGTCTAAAATAATTTCCTCATCGATCTCCGTCTCCAGGACGCCGCCCTTCATCAAATCTTCCATAATCGTCTTGGTCTGGGCATTCCCCTGCTGAATCAGCAGGTTGACCAGACGGTTGGAGCTGGTATTCGCCCAGTAGGGCTTCAATTCCTTCTCCTCCAGAAAATTGGTGATGGACCATGGATTATACACATCCCGCTGGCTGCCAAAAGTGAATCCGTCATACCATTGCTTCACATCCGCCTTGCGCTCCGACATTCCCATCTGATCTAATGCCTGGAACACCTCTTCTTCTGTAAATCCAAACCGGGTACAGTACTTCTCAGATGTCGTCGTCACAACTGTAAGGTTATTCAAATCCGAAAAGATGGACTCCCTGCTTACACGGGTGATGCCCGTCATAATCGCCCGCTCCATGCTTGGATTGGTCTTAAAGGCCAGGTTGAACATCTGCCGGATAAAGCCAACCAGCTCCTCCCAGTACCCGTACACATAGGCTTCCTGCAGCGGCGTGTCATATTCATCCAGAAAAATTAAAACTTTCCGGCCATAATAACGGCACATATAATCCGACAGATAGTTCAGGGCGAGCACAGCCACTCTATCCGCCATATCTGGAAATACCGAGTCAAAAAATTCCAGTTCCCTTTTTCCCATGCGCAATCCATCCCTCAAATATTCATGGGACTCATATAACTTCGCCAGCGCGTACTTAATTCCCTGCTTCGTTTCCTCATAGGTCTGCCCCTTAATACCCGCAAAGCTTAAGAAAATCACAGGATAGCTTCCCTGAAGCTTTCGGTACTTCTCATCCTTCCAGATGGACAGCCCCTCAAACAGCTCCCCCCGCCCCTCGTATGTCCTGGAAAAAAAGCAGTTTATCATGTCCAGGTTCAATGTCTTTCCAAAACGGCGGGGGCGGGTGATTAATGTAACCGCATCCGCATTCTCCCACCACTCTTTTATAAAATCTGTTTTATCAACAAAAAAACAGTTATTCTTTCGTATAAATTCAAAGCTCTGTGCCCCGATAGAAATAGTCCTGCCCATAGTCCTGCCTCCTGGCTGCAATTATTTCATTCACAACTTTTTCACTATACCGTATTCTACCACAATTTACGCCGTATTTCCAGCTGCGAATGGCCCGGAAAGCGAAAGCACGAAAGGCCCGGATATGCAAAAAAACAGCACCTGAACCATTTTTAGCCCGGATGCTGTGATTCCTTTTTCTATTCTGCTGTGCTATCTTGCGTTTTGTTCTCTGCTGCCTTTTCTTCATTCGGATTTACAACCATGTCTTTTTTAAATGTAATGGTGTATTCCAGCTCTCTCACCGCATCCGTGTCTATCAGCTTATAAATAATGCTTTCCGCATTCTCCTGTGCTTTCTCCAGAAGGCCGTTTTCAACCGCCCTTTGCTCCATGGCGTCTTTACTGATCCCATCAAATTCTCTGACGTCTTCCACTTTAATAGGATTAAATAAACCGTTTTTCTCGTCGAGCGTCTCAATGCTTTCATTGTCTATTTCGTGGGAAAGTATTTCAGCTTCCGGAACACAGACTATGATCTCCTTGTTAGCAGCACTTACTTCCACTGTAATTTCTTCTACTTTTACACCGGCTTTGATAATCCCATCCCATTTTGCGATAAATGATTTTGTTGTAAATGAAAACGGAACCTCTTTGCCAAACAGTTTCGCGGGATCTTCAAATTTACCTGCATCCGTATATAAATACTCCACCGTGGCAAGCTCGCCGATATCCTGTATCTCTGATTTGATCAGCGCTATATTCACTTCTTTTGAAGCCACCTCATACTGGACGACCGGATCATTAAGTCTTTTGTTTTCCGCTTCAAGCTCCCTGATCTTTTCTCTTGCATTCGTATAGTTTTTGAAAGATACTGCAGATACTATAATCAGTAATACAACTACAATCACCGCAATTTTAGTGAAAGTGCTTTTTGCTTTCGATTTTAACCATGATTCCTTTTTTATGTACTTTTCGTCTTGCTCCATAATCCTGCTCCTTTTTCAATTTTTGTAATATATTCGACAGTAATATATCATACAAGCTGACCATTTTCAATGTTCAGATACTTGAACAAGGGAGCCTGCGGGCTCCCTATAAGTACTGTTTCAACTTATCGCTCTGTAACCAGAACAGGTGTTAGTAAAAAGATTCCTGTATCTTCATTAAATTCTCCTATTCTAGCGATAATATGGACATCACTTCCAATACATATATATGCGGGTAGAAACAGGTCTTCTATTCCCATATTAGAAGTATTGACATCATTAAATTT
>CAJUMT010000143.1:0-7098 GCA_910587495.1 uncultured Lachnospiraceae bacterium
GCAGATCGTCATCGTATACTGAACAGGCCTGCCATTCCTGAGTTCCTTAAAGGTCACGCTTCCGAATTTGGCGCCGAACGAATTTAAAATCGTTATTTCAATCGTCACGCCGTCCTTAGGATCTGTGTAAGTATAACTTGTATTCTGAATATCCTTTGCCACCGCGTTGACAATATTCGTCGGAAGTTTATCCAGATCGCTTACGCTTACTTTGGATATCGCAAGCTCCCTGTCCGTCTCTTTTGCCAGCATTTCCATCAAAGCCATATACACATGGGAAATCTGCCGGGCGTCCATATTCGGGTCCGGTGTGACCAGTTTCGCCGCTTCCTGCAGCTTCTTGGCCTGCTCTTCCAGGGTCGTCATATCTATATCGACGGAAGACGCTTCCTCCACGACGGCGTCTACCGCATCGACATACTGGTCGTACTGCGCCTGCCATTTCTGGATCAATTCCTGTATTCTTTTCTGCTCTTCGGAGTAAACAGTGATCGTTGTCGTTCTCTTCGTACCATCCGAAAGTTCACAGGTAATCTTCGCCTCGCCAGGCTTGCGCGCATAGAGCTTGTGGTGGGATTTCGTGTCTGTGATCCGCGTCTCACCCGCGGAAGGCGTCAGGCTCTCTTCGTATTTACCCAGACCGTTCTCATCAAAAGCCAGGACGTCCGGATCATCTATCGTCCATGTCCAGGAATAAGCGTCCGTCGGTATGTAAGTACCGAAAGTGATCGACGCGCTTATGCTCCCCGTCGTACCCACATCTGTATTATGGGCGGAAACCGCCAGACGCATCGCGCTTTCCACAGCCTTCACTTCCACCTTATAAGAACTCGTCGCACCGTCATCGGACTTGATCGTGATCGTAGAAGTGCCGACCGCAAGGGCGTCACCATGGATAATCACCCAGGTAAAACCGCCTTTATAGCTGCGACTGGTCTCCCCTGTCAGTCTGACCACAGATGGATTGCTGCTCTCCCACGATACCGTGCCGCTGGCCGTGCGGTCATTACAAGACAGCGTAAAACCGCCTGCATACGCGTCTTTATCCCCTACATACATGGGATCAACCGTGGAAACACTGATCTGCGCCTTACTGTCGTCCCGGACGGTCACGGTAAAGGATCTGGATATGCCGCCCGTAACTTTCACAGTAACCGTGGAAGTCCCGGCTTTCAGGGCGTCTCCATAGATCCCGGCAGTTATACCACTGCTGCCAAAAGAACGGCTGGTACTTCCCGTCAGCTTAAATACGGATGGATTGCTGCTCTCCCAGGATACCGTACCAGAAGTGACGCCCGTGCCGCAGGATACGCTAAATAATCCCGCTAAAGCATTTTCCATACCCACTTGAAGAGTATTATTGGCCCCTAATGTGATTGTCGTCTTCCGATTAATAGGATCTGGAGACAAATAAGAATAATAATGCATATTCTTCCCTGATGAACTAAGGGCAGAACCACGAAGGCCTCCACTTTCATAAACTTTCCATTTTTCTTGGCCATCAAAATAATAAATATCTGTTATATTGTTACAATTAGAAAATGCATAACCCGATCTAGAAAAAGAATAATATTCGAAAGTTGGATTACTTACAAACCCTACTTTTTCCAAACTGGTACAATTCTCAAATGCACTGCTTTTTATTAACTGCATGCTGGAAGGAAATGCCACACTGGTCAAGCCAGTGCAGTTATAAAAAGCTTCTTTATCAATCGTAGTTATCGATTCTCCAATTCGAATACTGGTCAAATTCGAAGCCTCATAAAAAGCATACTCTGGAATCTCTGTCTTCCATTCGTATTTAATATCATAATTTCCTCCAGCTGGACCAATACTATTTAAATTAGAACAATATTTAAAAACACGTTTTCCGATCTTGACAGCCTTCTCAGGAATCGTAATATCTATTAGGTTAGAACAAAATAAAAAAGCCTCGTCTCCAATACTAACCACATTATCGGGGATCTTAATACTAGTCAAATTATTACAAGATCTGAAAGCGCATGCGCCGATCTCTGTTATGCTATTAGGAAGTGTGATGTCCATCAAACCAGCACAACCAAAAAATGCGTTCTCTGGAATCTCTTCCGTCCAACCAAATTCATAATCATAGCCTCCCCCGATTGGTCCTGCAGTAGCAAGTTTATCACATGTATTAAAATTATTTTTCCCCATAGTAGTTATTCCTGCAGGAATCGTAACATGTTCTAGATCATCACAATATAAAAAGGCTTGCGCGGGGAGCACTTTCGTCCAACCAAATTTATAGTTGTATTCACCTCCTATCGGACCTGCAGTAAGCAACCCAGGGCATTTTTGAAAAACATAATCCCCAAAAGTGATATTTTCAGCTAAAATAGTAACATCCGAAAGTATATCACAACTATAAAAAACGGCTCTTCCAAGTGAAACCTTACCATCTCCATCTTTAATCATAATGCTGATCAAATGATCACAATTAAAAAACGCGCCATACCCTACGTCCAAAGTTCCCCCGGGAAGCACAACACTTTCCAGATTTGCACAAGTCATAAAAGCTTCCGTACCAATGCTGGTTACACTGTCGGGGATTATCACATTAACCAGACTGTCGCAAAATTTAAAAGCAGTAGAACCAATACTTGTTACGTTCTTCGGAAATATAACATCAGTAAGGCTTTTACAACCGTAAAAAGCCGAAGCTCCAATAGAGATTATTGTCTCCGGCAAAGAGACATTTATCAAATTGGCAAAATTTCTACAGGCATTAGCAGGAATTTTTTCTGTCCAACCAAACTCATAATCACATCCACTGCCTATCGGACCTGCACTGGAAGGACCGGTACAGCCGGAAAAAGCATAACTATCAATACTAACTACACTTGAAGGAACTGTAAGGTTTGACAAACGACTACATTCCCCAAAAGCATATTCTTCGATCTTTGTAACACCTTCCGGAATTACCACACTGGTCAATCCTGTACATTGTCGAAAAGCATTGGCCGGGATCATATCATTCCAACCAAATTCATAGTCGCACCCACTCTCTAGCGCACCCGCCGTAGACAGACCAACACAGCCTTTAAATGTATTATGATTAATACTGGTTACACTTCCAGGAACCCGAATCACTTTCAAGCTGGCACAGCTTTCAAAAGCGCTGACTCCAAGACTGGTTATACCTTCTGGAATTATCGCTTTAGTCAAATTTGTACACCCTTTAAAAGCATTCTTAGGAATGGCATCTGTCCAGCCAAATTCATAATCATACTCACCTCCAGCCGGTCCTGCACTTGTCAGTCCAACGCAACCAGAAAAAACATATTCTCCAATATTAACCACACTTTGAGGAATGCTTATGCTGGTCAATGCACTGCATCCATCAAATGCAGCTCTGCCAATATCAGTCACATTTTCCGGAATTTTAAGACTTATCAAGCTTTTACAACCAGAAAACATATAATCTTCAATAACACGCACTCCATCTGGAAGTATAATACTTGTTAAACTATTACATCCTCTAAAAGCATTTTTAGGAATGACATCTGTCCAACTAAACTGATAATCATATGCACCTCCGATCGGTCCTGCACTAATTAAACTACTACATTCACTAAAAGCACTATCTACAACAGTTGAAGGAGAAGGAATCACTACTTTAGATAAATTTTCGCAATTATGAAAAGCATAATTATCAATAAGAGTTATACTTTCTGGAAAAACCACATCGGACAAACTACTACAATTTTCAAAAGCCCTTGCACCAATTTGAGTCACATTTCTTGGAATTTCTATACTGACCAAACCCATACACGATTTAAACGCTGATTCACCAATTTGAATCATACTTTCTGGCATTTCTACACTATCCAAATTTATGCAATTTCTAAAAGCAAATGTACCAATCTGGCTCACTCCTTCCGAAATCTTTATACTGGTTAAACCAGTACAAGACTGAAAAACAGATGAATCAATTTGAGTTACACTTCCCGGAATTTCTACACTGGTCAAGCCAGTACATAATTCAAACGCTGATTTGCCAATTTGGGTCACACTCTCTGGAATCCCTACACTAACCAAACCCGTACACGATTTAAACGCTGATTCACCAATTTGAGTCACACTTTCTGGAATTTCTATACTTGTCAAACCAGTACATTCATAAAATGCTGATTTGCCAATTTGAGTCACGCTTCCCGGAATCTCTATACTGGTTAAACCAGTACATAATCCAAACGCTGATTCACCAATTTGAATCATGCTTTCCGGAATTTTTATACTGGCCAAACCAGTACATCCATAAAATGCTGATTTGCCAATTTGAGTCACGCTTCCCGGAATTTTTACACTAGTCAAACATCCAAAGTTTTCAAAAGAATAATCTCCAATATTAGTTATACCTTCTTCGATCACAATTTCACAAATATCTGACCTTAACCCCCACCAAGGCGTATTGGTCCAATAAGCATAATCCGGCATCGCCCCATTTCCTGAAATAGTCAATCGGGTTCCCGTCTCGTCTATCGACCAGCTGAAATCATCCGCGACTGCCACAGAAGTTATATTCTCGGCACTTTGCGCTTCTGTATTTTCTGGTTCTTCCTGTATAGCATGATCAAAGTCCGGCTCTTCCATTATCTCTGCGGAATCCTCTTCTATCCCGCTGTCCGATATCTCTTCCTGGTTATCCGCTTCTGCCCCTGCATCTGCCTCAGGGATTTCCTCTTCTCCCGCGTCCTCCGCAGAATCGCTCTCAGCCTCCGCTTCCTGCGCCCCTTCCGCCGTTTCCGCCGCATCCGCGTCCGCCGTCTCTTCTACGGCTTCCGCTTCCTTTACTTCCTCTTCCGTCTGCTCCTTCGCCGCATCCCCCTGCGCTGCCCACGCCGTCTCGGGCAGCATGGACAGCGTCATGCAAAATACGAGCAGTATCGATAATACACGTTTTTTCACTCCCAATTCCCTCACCTTCTGTCTATGGACTGTTGTTCTTTGTCTCATCACTGTATCCTCCGCCGCACGATCTTGAAGCTCACCGTCCGGCTGCCGCCGTAGGCGCCGATGCCCCGAAGGACGGCTTTCGCCGTGCCGCAGGCCGTATTTTTACTGTAGCTTACGACCTCAAAATCTTTTCCCGGCGTCAGCTCTGCGCTCTGGCCGTCCGCTTGGGTGATCGTCGCCGTAAATGCCGCCTGGTCTTTGCTGTCCTCCAGGTTAAAGACGACCGGCGCGCCGGTGTAGGTCTGGTCGGCGACCGTGATCCGGCATGCTTTGCCCGCTATGCTGTCCGACTGCACCTGATAGGAAGCAGTCCATGCACCGCTGTAGCTTCCGCCGTCCTTTCCCCGGATGGTGACCTGGCCGTCCGTCCTTCCGTCGTCTACATCCGCCTGTGTGACGCATCCGCTGTAATCCGCCGTGAAATCTTTTCCTTCCTTTAGAAGAACGTCCCCGTCATAGACCAGGAGCGCCGGTTTGTAGACATATCCGGCTTTTTTCTTTGCTTTTACCGGATTAACTGCGGCGATCTTCATATCCTGCGCGTCCAACGCTTTTGGTTCAATGGTAAAGGTCTTTGTAAGGCTGCCTGTATAGTTTCCTATACCTTTGACCGTCACTTTCGCGCCTGCGCCCGCTTCTTTATTCCCCGTATAGCGAAGCGTATAATCCGTGCCTTCCATAAGGACTGTCCGCTGGCCGTTTTCCGTATGTACCGCCTGTACTGCTGCGGCTGCACCGGATTTTTTCTGAGGTACGCGTTCATTTAGCAGGGTGACTTCTATTTTTCCGCCGTTTATCTTGGTTCTGCTAATGGTAAATTTACTTTCCAGCACGCCCGAGAACAACCCCACGCCCGTAAGCCTGACAGCTGCTTTTCCCGCTTTTTGATGCCCCTTGTACTGCACCGTATAATCTGTTTTTTCTTTGAGCGTATAGGTGCTGCCGCCGGAAAAACTGTCTCCATAATAGGCTTTCAGCAGCGCGGATTTTTTCTGATCCAGCTTGATGGTGACGCTTTCTATGTTGTCCGCCACCGGCATCCCTGTGTAGTCTGTTTTTTTACTTTTGAAACTGACTTTTACCGATTTCATCGGCAGGCCGGTAACCGTATAGTTTATCTCTTTTTGTCCATAACAGACTGTGCTTTGGGGAAGCGCCTTCGCCACCGCCGTCTTCTTTCCGACGCTCCGGTTATCCGCGGGCAGTTCCAGTATGTAATCCGTACCTTCTTTCAGCTCCGTTTTTCCGATGGTAAGAGCGATGCCCGCAAGGCTTACATCCTCTCCTGTGTAGGCCATGCTGGCGGAAGCAGGGAATTTTACGGAAGCTTTGCCAAGGTCTTTAAGTCCTTCCGCTCCCATCTGAAATACAAAACTCCTGCTTCCGGTAAAATTTCCTTTTCCATCCACGATAACCTTATAATATCCTGCTTCTTTCAGGACAGAGCCTTCCACAGGCACGCCGTTTTCGCTTCCGTATCCATCCAGTTTCAGATAATGTACTGTAAAATCTCTTTCTTTTTTAAGCGCCTTACCGCCGTATTTTCCCGACGGCGCCGGACTGCACCCGGATTTTTTGTAGGCGCTGTACGCCTTCATTTTCATTGCCACGGTTTCGTCTGCTATGTCTTTTGCCGTGATTGTAAACGGGATCTCCACCGTTCCCGCATAATTCCCTTTGCCTGTGACGATTGCCTTTGCTTTTTTGTTTTCCGTGGTGGCCTGTATGTTATCGGCATATTTTATGGTGTAGTCTTTCTTTGGCTTAAGCAGGCAGAAATTCTGATCCATCAATACAAGGGAAGGCTTCACCGCTTTTCCGGTGTATTCGCAGACCGGCACTTCCTCTGCATAGCAGTAAAAATCGGTTCCATCCCCGTATTTTTTAAGCCCTGTCGGTCTTGTCTCTTCCCATCCCGCATAGAGCGTCAAATCCCCATTTACAACAGATGTCATATCGTACGGGATTTTACACTCTTTGTCCGTATACCAGCCGGTGAACAAAAAGCCGTCCCTGACAGGTGCATCCACAGAGATCAGCCTGCCGCCCTTCTCTACAGACTGCGGGGATACGGGACTGCCTCCCTGGGTGTCGAAGCTGACTTGGCACATGTCTTTGTCT
>CAJUMT010000143.1:7108-8983 GCA_910587495.1 uncultured Lachnospiraceae bacterium
TTTGTCTTCTTCTTTTCCTTCCTCCGGCAGAACAGTAATGGCGATTTTAGCCTGCAGGGTAATGTTCCCTTCCGTATAAGTAACCGTCAGATACTGCGTTCCTGCTTCCGCAGTTGACAATGCTTCTATGTCCGAAGTCCAGCCGGATACTTCGCGCACCGTGCCGTCCGAGTAAGTGACCTGCACCGTTATGTCCGTATCACTGACCGTTTCTCCTTTTTTATATTCCGTCCGGGTCTTGGCAGCAGTCATGCTTTCGGGGACGGAATCCGCGGCCTGTACGGCCTGTATGGTCACGGAAGCCTGCAGAGGCTTAAGCATTCGGTTCAGCACCCCTGACAGGCTGCCCGCGTCATAATCATCCTGCAGCGCAGGATCCGCAAAGATTTCAAATGTCTTTCCCGGCGCAGAACTGTCATACTCCGCACAGTCCCTCCATGTGAGCTTCACAGGGACATACAAAGAATCCGCATAATCCGAGCATATTTCCACATAGCATGCCGAAGGCAGGCATGCTTTGAAATCCGCCCAGGCGGTTCCCTGCTCTGCGGACCACGCATTTTTTAAGAGTTCTGTACCGTTTTCATCCACCGTATATGCGCCGGCTTTAAAAAGGTCTTTGGATATATAGCCGACGATCACCAGCGGCTTCTCTTCACCGGAAAGAAACAGGGTACAGTTCTCCGCCCGGGAAGGAATAAATCCTTCAAAAGACACGCCCGACTCACCTGCCATCTCCTGGTTGATATACAGAAGATCGGACTTTAACTTTTCCTGCGTGATCTCATCCGCACTTTGGCAAACGCCGGATACAGCCAGCAGCGCATACTCGCCGCCGGGCTGCGCATCCTTATAAGTAAAAGAATATTTCCCCGACTCATCCGGCCACAGGGTATTCTCCAATAGTATTCGGACAGCCGTGCCGCCCTCGCTCACGATGTTTTCTTTTGCCAGCACATGCCCCGCGCCGCCCCAGTCCCCTGTCCATGCCACAAGTATGGCGGCAAGTATGACCAGGGCAGTCCATCTCCTGCAGAGTTTTTTTAGTTTTTTTCGCATATTTTATTACTCCCTCCCGTGTATCCAGTTCATGGCGTACACCGCCAATACGAAAAAACGGTCCTGGAAACAGGACCGCTTTTACCTAAACTGTTCAATATCTCCTATATGAAATTAGCATGATTTGCCGGATGCGGCAACAAAGTAAACATTAACATTTTAAGTTCTTTTACTGCAAAGGCGCCATCCGCACCATGCAGGTCTTTTTACGGCAGGCGATGCCGTATTTTAAGATGGTGTCCATATCATCGTCCAGCAATTGTTCTGCATAGTCGTTGTCCTCTATTTGCCGGAGCGCTTCTAAGCACTTGGTTTCCAGGTCTCTGCTTTCGGAGTATTTTAATTCGATAACAATGCCAATATTTGTTTCGCTGTCGTCGTTTATGATTTCGATCAGGATGTCGCTGTAGCCTTCCCCGGATTCCGCGCTGGATCTAATGACCCAGTCTTCCCGATGGCTTAAAAGGCCTAAAAGGATACCATGATAAAAGCGGACACTTGGGTTTTGTCTTTTAAAACCCTTAGTGGGAGCTTTCACAGAGTGAAAGTTTTCTTTCTTCTCTTTACGGACGGCTGTGTCGTGGATGCCGATGGTTTTTCTTAAATAAGCATTAAACTGTTTTTGAATGGCTTCGGGGTCTCCCCGACGGAAGGCGTCGCAGAAAGCATCCAGCGTGGGGGCATCTTTTCGGGCTTCTTCCTGGAACCAGGAAAGAATCTGCTTTTTGAAAATTTCGCGGATCTCCTGGTTGGGGATGACAAGTTCGTAGGTATTTTGTTTTATTTTTTTCCTATTTGTCAGATACCCGGTGGTAA
>CAJUMT010000144.1 GCA_910587495.1 uncultured Lachnospiraceae bacterium
CGTTAGAGATGAATGCCACCCGGTCGCACAGGAGGTCAGCGTCCACCATATTGTGAGTGGTGACAAAGACTGTCGTCCCCTTTTTGCGTTCCTGCTCGATGATTTTCCGGAACAGCACCGCACCGGAGGGGTCAAGTCCACTGGTAGGCTCGTCCAGGAACAGCAGCCGGGGGTTACTCACCAGCGCCCGCGCCATACTCACCCTCTGACGCATTCCCTTGGAGTAGGAGGACACCGGCTTTTTCAGAAAGTCCGGCTTGAACTCCAGCGTGTCCAGCAGCTCCCCCACATCCCGCCGCTGCTCCTTTGGGTAGAACGAGGCGAAATAGTTCAGATTATCCACGGCACTCAGATTGGCGTACAGATAGGGGAACTCAAAGAGGACGCCAATCTTTTGGAAAAATTCCTGCCCGTGGGCGGCGGAGATGTCCTGTCCGAACAGGGAGGCTTTCCCACCGTGGCCCTTCAAAATCCCGGTGAGTATCTTCTGGGTCGTAGACTTTCCGGAGCCGTTCGGCCCCAGAAAGCCGAAAATTTCCCCGTCCTCCACGGTGAAGTCCAGGCCGTGGAGGGCCTGTTTATTTTTGCTGTAGGAGAATGTCAGGTTCCTGACCTCAATCATTCGTCATCACCCCACTTTCCATGCTGCCCCTTCTTCTGCTCCTGCTGGCGCCTGCTCCACCACTTCATAAACTTTACCTTGAACGGAATAGAAACGATGAGTACCGCCGCAATCACAATCCACCAGTACCATTCCAATCCTAAAAACATAACCGTTACCTCCTATTGTGAGTTCCGCATCTGCCCTTCATCCGCACGGGTTGGAGACGCTGATTATTTAAGTTAGGGTAAGAATAAAAAAGCGCGTTGAAGTTCATGTGAAATCGATGTGAAGTTGGTGTGAAATCTTTTTACGCCATAAAAAAAGCCTCCGTCTCATTTCAAAAACAGAAGCCTTTTGTACGGTTTATTTTACAATAGGAATGAAAAAATAGAATTCTACTCCGTCCGGACGGTTTGCTGCGCCATATGTTAAATGCTGCATGGAAAGAATCTGCGCCACGATTGCAAGCCCCAATCCGGAACCGCTGTATTTGGTATTTTTATCACGGTAAAATTTCGTCCAGATTTTAGAAAGGTTTTCCTCCGGGATGCGATCTCCCTGATTATAGATGGAAAAGTCCAGCATACCATCCCGTTCTGTGAGCGAAAGTTTCAACACGCCGCCCGGCCGGACATTCCGCTTTGCATTGACGATCAGATTGTTCAGCACCTGCTCCATCCTGGCCTTATCTGTGTGGACATAGACAGGCAGCCCCGGCAGTTCATACTGAAGCTCGAAATCAGCAGCCGGGATATCCATCAGCAGCCGCCCGGCTGCGGTTTCCAGAAATTCCACAAAATCGAAGCGCTCGGGAGCAAGCTCTGCGGCCCCGTTTTCCAGTGCAGACAAGTCAAGCAGGGTCGTGATCAAACTGCCCATACGTTCTGTTTCCGCTATGATGACCTCATAATAATTCTGCCTTTTTGCCTCATCTGTTTCATCCTGCAGCCCTTCGGCATAGGCCCGGATCACGCCCAGGGGCGTTTTCATTTCGTGGGAAAGGTTGTCCACCAGTTCCTTCCGCTCAGCCAGCAGGCGTTTTTTCTGCTCCACATCCTGTTCCAGCTTCCTGTTGACATGCTCCAGTTCCTCAAATGCCTCCTGAAGCTTCCCGGCCATAACATTCAGGCTGCGGGAAAGCTCCCCAAACTCATCATGCCCAGTCACCCTGCAGGGCCGGGAAAAGTCCAGATCCGCCATGTGGCCTGCCGCTTCATTCAGCTCAGATACGGGCTTTGAAATGAACCGGGCCATCCACAGGTCGATCATGCAGATTAAGACGGCGACAAATAACAGCCAGATCATAAAAGAAACATCCGCGTTTAACGGCAGCCTGGCAGAAAGCACATAAGAGAATATCAGAATGGCTCCCATCAGTTTGGAGGCCAACACTATTTTTTTCCGGATGGTAAATATGTTCATATGGTCGCTTATTTTCATGCCGTCACCTCGAATTTGTAGCCGGACCGGATGAGCGTAACGATATGTCTGCCCTCCCCGCCCAGTTTCTGCCGGAGGGTCTTGACATGCGTATCCACGGTCCTGGTGGTCCCCTCAAAATCATATCCCCATATCCGGTTCAATAGCTGTTCCCGGCTGAAAACCTGGCCCTGATTTGACATAAGGAAATAAAGCAGTTCGTATTCCTTGTGGGTCAGGGTAATCTCCTGCCCCTCCAGAAAGACCTTATGGGCAGAGGGGAGGATGGAAATATTTCCCCCGCAGACAGCGTTTGCGGTGTTTACGGCGTCTGCCGGAAGGACGCTGGAGCGGCGCAGCAAGGCGTTCGCCTTTGCCAGCAGCACCTTCGGACTGAAAGGTTTTGTCATGTAATCATCCACACCCAGATCATAACCTTTTAATTTATCGTCCTCATTGCTTTTGGCCGTCAGCATGATAATAGGGAGATTGCTTATTTCCCTTGCCATCTTACAGACGGAAAATCCGTCGAGATGTGGCATCATAATATCCAGGATCATTAAATCCATAGGATTATTTTTCAATACCATGAGCGCATCCATACCATCATCCGCCGTAAAACAAATATGTCCGCCGCGCCGCATATATTCAGCAATAATTTCCTGCATATTCTTTTCATCTTCAACAATCAGAATATTAGCCATGAAATCAGCTCCCCCTGCAATTTCCTTTTCTGAATCTTAAGTATAGTGTGGCAGTCGATGTGGTCTCGGATACGGCTGCAGACGTCCAGTCCATTTAAGCCCGGCATGCTGATATCCATAAGAATCAGATCTGGCCTCTTTTCTATAACCGTCAAAAAAGCTTCCCGGTTTTCATAAATAATAACCTGCCTTTTTTGATTTTCTACTCAAACCGTCCAATAACAGTACCCCGCTGCAAAATATGATTTTTTGCCGATTTAATAAACTTCCTTTTTGTAGAGTTAGGACTTAAAGAGAGTACGTTATCTAACACATAAATTGTAAAACGATATTGATGTTGCTTTCCTTTTGGCGGTTTAGGGCCAGCATATTTGTGCCAGCCATAGGCAATCCCTTGCATAGCATTATTAAGAGTACCAACATTTTTTCCATGAGGAATTGCTCCAATAATACTTTTCGATGCTGGAATATTCCATATAACCCAATGTGTAAAATTTTTGAAAAGCGGATGCTTAATATCTTCCAACGTAATAGCAATAGTTTTTGCCGCAGGAGAAAGATTTTCAAACTCAAATGCTGGTGATATATCTTTCCCCCTGCCCGTATTTTCTAACGGGAATATATCATTGTTTTCTAAGCCAATACAGCGTACTTGCAATTCATAATTATTTATCATCTTTATTCTTTCTCTCCCATATAGAATTACATCTAACTTCTATAGCGCCGCAATCTCAACTGTCATTTTTTTCTTCATTTCTAATGCCTCCCATTTACCAGCCTTTTTTTACAGCGGTTTTTTTCTGCTTCTGAACCGTTTTTGCCTGTGAAACATTTTTGGTTGTCGCCACAATAACCGCAGAAACCAGCAAAGCCACCGTCATACTCAGCCCGCACAACCCCATATTCCAGTGAACCGCCGCGTCATAGCTCCGGTACCCTATCATTCCTATACTCGCCGTAATGGGATAAAGATTGGAAATAGCCATATTCCCCGACGCAAACATTCCCCCGTATCCATAGACAAACGCGATGATCGTGCCGATCATATGTCCGTTCGGTATGCGGGCCGCCGCCGCGATCACCGGCATGACCGCAATATACAGAAACAGGCAGTTCAAAATCATCTGAACAAAGGCCTGCACTGCGGACGCCGCGGAAAATCCCGGAAATCCCATGATCAGATTTGCACCGACGGTAAATACGGCGCTTACAAATCCTAAAAACAAGGACAATAAAGCGCAGACAAACAATTTTCCCCACAATAAACTGCGGTAGGAAACTGGAATCGTCAAAATGCTTTTCAGCGTATCGTCATTTTCTTCCCTTGCAATGATATATCCGGCAATTAAGGTAATACACATAGGAAAAATCATCGTAACATTGTTTTTAATCACCTGCTCCGTAAAAAGGGAACAGGTCCAGAAAGTACTGTCCACCGCCGTAGTGGAAAACAGTGTCAACAAAACGGATAGCAGCATTAAAAGAACGCCGGCCCATATCATATGATAGCGTTTCAGTTTCCAAATTTCGGTTTTAATGATCCGAAGCATATCATTCCCCCCTCTTTTTATACAGAAAATCAATGACTATGACGGAAACAGCCGCCCAGATTCCTAAAATAACGACGGTCTGAAAGGTTGTGGGCATCAAATCCCTAACCGCACCCCTGACCTCTATCACTCCATGCCGCTCCATATCTCCCGCACTCCAGAGAGTCATGAGGGGAAGAGGCATGAGCCAGCATATGGCTTTTGGCAATACCCCAAAACAGGATTCCGCAGTTAGGCTTAAGACGCTGTAAAAAACACATAGCAAAATGGAAAAAATATAAGTCTTACTGAAGAACACCACAAGAACGATCAACGGCAGCGTTCCGGCCATGACAAAGATCCCCATTTGAAGCGCCACGAAAAATTTGTAGCCAACCCCGTTTACCTCGGATACCAGGCCTCCGCATAAAACCGCGGCAAAGGCCGAGGACAGGCTGAAAACAATGCCCATGGATAATAAAACAATAACTTTCGCAAAAATCATCTGCGTGCTTGTCACCGGAATGGTACGCAGGTTTTTAAAGGTGTCATTATCCCGCTCCATGAAAAAAAGCATCGCCGCAATGATACCAATGACGCAGGGCATAAGCAGCTCTACTCCATATCCCATGATAAACTGGAAGCAGGCATTAAAAATCTCCGCATCGCTGTCATATCTCTCTGCCATCTGCGGCGTCGTCATCATTATGGTAAGAGGTATGGGAAAGAGAAAGGCGGAAAGTATCACGAGTAAAATAAATTTCTTCCGTCTCAATTTGGCAAATTCACAGATCACCAGTTTAAGCAATCCCCTCACCCCCTGTTACACGCCTGAAATAGTCTTCCAGGCTTTCTTCTGAGGTTACGGCCTGGGATACTTCCAGTCCATTTTTCACAAGGGCAGTGATCGTTTTCCCTATGGGCAGCGCAAGATTATGCACCTGTATCCGATGGTCGTCCTGTATGGTAAAGCAGTTTTCATGGAAGACACATTCTAAAATCCTTGCCGCCTGCGCCGTATCCGAAACCGTAAAGCAGATCTGTTTGCTGCTCTTTGCTTCCAGTTCTGTAAGGCTTTCTTCCTCCAGCAATACGCCGTGGTCAATAATGCCGATATCGTCTGCCAGAAGCGCAATTTCAGAAAGTATATGGCTGGAGATCAGGATGGTTTTCCCCCGCTCATTGCAGAGGCCACGGATAAAGGAACGGATCTCCGCGATTCCAATGGGATCAAGGCCATTGATGGGTTCGTCCAGGATCAGAAGCTCCGGATCATGCATGACGGCAAGGGCAATGGCCAGCCGCTGCTTCATACCGAGGGAATATTGGGAAAACAGCTTTTTATCTCTGTAAGGCAGGCCCACCAGATCCAGCGCGTCCTTCATCGCGCTGCGGTTTGGGACTCCCCGCAGAGTGGCAAAAATGCGCAGGTTTTCCGTGGCGGTCAGATTGGGATAAAATCCGGGAGACTCGATCAAGCTGCCGATCCGGGGCAGCAGCTTTTTTTCGTTTGTCCGAAGCGGCTTTCCCCAGATCAACACCTCCCCGGAGGTGGGCTGCGTCAGCCCCAGCAGCATTTTCATGGTTGTGGTCTTTCCGGCCCCGTTTCTGCCAAGCAGGCCGTAGATACGCCCCTTCCGAACATGGATATTCAGATTGGCGACGCTTTTCTGCGTTCCGTACTGTTTGGTAAGATGTTTTGTTTCAATTACATACTTGCTCATTTCTTTGAAACCTCCTTTATCACTGCCATCTTACCACGCCAACCTTGCAGGAACCTTGCAAAAACCTTGTATTAACCTTGCAATTCCTCCTGCACGGAAGGGAAAGACAACATGAAAACGGTCCCGCTGCCCGGCACGCTTTCCGCGGTTATGGTTCCGTTCATCTTGATTACGAGCTGATGCACGATGGACAGGCCAAGGCCGCTGCCCTTTTCGGACCGTCCCTTATCACATTTATAAAGCCGTTCAAAAATATGTTTCAGATCCTCCTTGTCAATCCCCACCCCGTTATCCGCCAGACGGATTTTGATATTTCCATCCTGCTCCAGTAATGCGATTTCGATTCGGTTCCCCTGGCTGTGGGAGATTACATTCTGTACCAGATTGTTTAAAATCCGCCTGTATCCGTCCGGGTCGAGCTTTACCCGGAAGCGCCGCTCCGGAATGTCAGCCGCAAACTCCATCTGCGCATCCTCAAAAACCGGTATCCAGTCAGCTAACAGATTTCGTGTCAACTCTGTCAGGTCAACAGTTACGATATTCATGGAAAATTCATCAGAGCCAAGCTTGAACCAGTCAAAGAGCACATCGATATATTCTTTCAGGTCATAGGCTTTCCGGCGTGCGGTTTCGATATAGTCCTCACGTTCTTTCCCGGTGACGATTCCTTTACGGGCGGCGTCCAGATACCCGATCAGTGTGGTAAGGGGCGTCCGCACGTCATGGGAAAGGCTTGTCATAAGCTGCCGGTTGGTCTCCTCCGTTCGATGACAGGCAAAAAGCCTGTTTTCATAAGACACGATAATATCGTTGATCACATAGGCAAGGGGAGCCGTAAGCTCATGGGTTTCCGACAGGATGCGCTGGTTTCCATTCCCGTTTTTCACATCCTCCAGAGCCTCCGCCATTTCTGCGATCTGCCTTCTGACACGCCGGATCACAAAAGCGGAGCCGCAGACAGAAGCAAGAACCATAACTGCCCCAAGCAGTGCCATCATATCCCCGTACATCGGTCAGACCTCCTTATTAAAACGGTAGCCAATCCCTTTTACCGTCTGTATATATCTGGGATTTCCTGGGTTTACTTCCGTTTTCTTCCGCAGGCGGCTGATGACCGCCATGATATTGCTGTCATCATAGACATATTCCTCTCCCCATACGCTCTCATAAATCTGCCTTTTAGTCAGTATTTTCCCCTGATTCCCGGCAAGGCAGAGGAGTACGTCAAATTCTTTCGGCGGCAGTGCAAATTCCCCGTTTTCGCTTATCACGCAGCGTCTTTCGCAGTCAATGGTCAGGCCGTCAAACTCGCAGACCTGCACTGGCCCGTCTTTTTGATTAAAACGGGTATAGCGTCTGATCAGGGAAACAATGCGCGCGATCAGCTCGTCCATATCAAAAGGCTTCGTCAGATAATCGTCCGCCCCGGCCCGCAGTCCGCGTACCTTGGAAGCGCTGTCATTTTTTGACGTAAACATCAGGATCGGCAGGTTGCTCTCTTTCCGGATTATTTCCAGCGTTTCAAAGCCGTCAACTCCAGGCATCATGACGTCCAGTATGACAAGCTGGTAATCCTTCTCCTTAAGCTTTTGCAAACCGGATTTTCCGGAGTAACAGCAGTCAGCCTCGATCTGTTCCGGCAAAACACTCTGCCGGATCAGCGCACAAAGCTCCCTGTCATCGTCAATCACCAGTATTCTGTAATTTGCCATACTTCCTGCCTCCTGTTCTCTTACATCATTGTATCATCTTTGAGAACCTCTGCCAAACTGATTTTGCGTATTTGTTTTTTTAAAATGGACAGTTACCTCCAACATATACCTAAAAAAACTACGGTTTCTAAAGCCAGCAGAATCAGCAGGATATACAGCAGTACCGGCCATGCGCAAGCGGCTCCCGCAAGCAGTAGCATAACCACCGGAACCACATATTTTCGTGGATGATGCCACAGATCGCTTTCGATCTTCCAGCCACGAATGGGATAAAACCATTCCAGAAGAACAGACAGCACCGCACTTTGCAAGGCAAAAAAAATAGCCCCGGCAATCATCAGGACATTGATACCGCCGTTTTGTATCTGCCAGCTACAGAGGAATATCGCATCTGCAACCATATTACAAGAAAAAATAAACAGGCAGTATGGGATGCAAAAGCGCCGTTTCTGTCCGGGTAGGAAACGGACTGCCTGCTCCAGGTCACGGTCGCAGGACAGCAGGATACAGATGGGCGTATTCAGGGATAAAATTGCAAAGCCTACCGGGACAACGAACATGCCGGCCATTTCTCTTAAAAAATACGGCATTACAGTGGCTACACACCACATCACAGCAGTATTGACCAGATAATTTTTGTGATAGCTCAGATACCGGAAAAAGTACCGCCATAAGGAACCCCTCTTCCGTTGCTTAATAGCATGGCTTTTCTCACTCTCCCCCTGATAAAAAGCGTAGACCTCTGCCTTCCACAAAATCAGAATAGAAACTAAGCTATTCGCAAGCAGCAACAATCCAAACCATGATCTGCTTCCTAAAAACAGAATGGCGGACACTATGGCAACGCCCCAAAGCCCGCCCGCATGCCAGTATTTTCTCTGGGAATAGGCTGCGGCGGCCATAAGGACCGCATGAAGCATACTGATGGCCATTCCTATCATCTCTATGGGCTTCCATGCAGAAACAGCCAGCAGAACCGCCAGAAGCAGCCCTGTCTTTGTAAGAACCGTATAGGTTCCCAGCACCGCCACATAGGAGAAGACAAATTCCCGGCCATGCTGCGGCAACATCAGCATATGTTTCAGCTCCACAGCGTTATCTCTGGAAGAAAGAGCCTGCCACATTACGCCTGCGGTAAAGGCGTTTATCATCAGGATCCGCACAGATGCCGCAATCTGCACCTGAAAGCCTGCGATATACAGCCCCCAAAACAGAATCACATCCATCAAA
>CAJUMT010000145.1 GCA_910587495.1 uncultured Lachnospiraceae bacterium
AAAGGAGCTCCCTTTCTATATCTATTTTTCACCCGAAGAAAATTTTACACTATCGCTCCGTCACAAAAACCGCCAGGCAGGCGAAAGCTGCCACAGTCACCAGGCTTCGGTTAAAGAAAGCCAGAAGCACAGCTACAACTACCCCAGCCAAAGCACTTAAACGGCTGCCAGTAGCGTAGAGGATTGCCGGAAAAGTCATGGCCGTCAGGCAAGTGTATGGCACATAGTAAAGAAAAGAGCGTATGTACCGGTTCTCTATTTTCTTTCGGAATACTGTCAGCGGAAGTACCCGGATCAAGTAGGTGACAAACGCCATCACCGCGATATACAAATAAATCATCTTTTACCGCCTCCTTCGTCCGTAACAGGAAATACGACCGCTCCCACCGCGGATGCCGCCACCGTACACAGAATGATGGACATACCGGCAGAAATACCGGTACATACCGGTACATAATAGAGCAGGCAGCTTAAGAGAGCCGCTAACGCAGCCGTCAGAAGCACCGGGCGGGCTTTCTTAGCTGCCGGTATGACGACCGCGATAAACATACCGTATAAAGCCACATTTAGCGCATTGTTCACAGATGTCGGCAGGATATTTCCCGCCGCCGCACCCACGGCGCTTCCCGCAGTCCAGCCCAGGATGGGAAGGATCTGCAGTCCCGCCATGTAAGGAAAGGTCAGTTCCTTCCCATGCCCCATGGCGGCGGCAAAAATTTCGTCCGTATTGGCAAATGCGATTACAAGCCGCTGTTTAAAATTCACTGCTTCCGAAAGCTTTTGAGACAGAGAAAGACTCATCAGCGCATAGCGCAGATTGATGATGAACTGCGTCGCCGCCATCTCTAAAAGCGTCCCGCCCGCCACGATGATCTGAAGCCCAGCAAACTGCCCGGCGCTTGTCATATTGGTAAAACTGGTAAGCGCCGCCTGAAAGGCTGTAAGTCCTCCTCCTAACGCCAGTATGCCGAAACTGAAACTCACGGAGAAATACCCCAGCGCAATGGGAACTCCGTCTTTTAACCCATTCTGAAAGTCCTGTTTCATTTGTCTAAATTCTCCTGAGGATAACGGAACTTACAGGCGGCATCTTCAGGTAGAGGATACCTGCCTTCACCTCATAAAGCCGATCGCCCAAATTGAATCCCGATTCCCGGGTGAGCATCAGGCGTTCCAACACCGCTTCTCTCGGCACGCCTGCCTTCCAGACCGGAATATTGATTTCTTTTTCTTCTTTTCCGTTGTTAATAGCTACAATAATCTGATCTTCCTCGCTGAAACGGCCATAACTGATAAACTGGTAATCCAGCGCAAGAAAACAGGTGGAACCGTGGGTCAGCACTGGATTTTCCTTCCGGATACAGATCGCTTCTTTGTAAAAATTAATCAGGCTTACGTCTTCTTCTCCCCAAGGGTAGGTTCGTCTGTTGTCCGGGTCGGTAAAACCGCATACGCCCGCCTCGTCTCCATAGTAAATCGTAGGCGCGCCCACCCAGGTCATCTGGATCACGACAGCTTCCCGAAAGAGGCCTTTATTCACGCCGTCGGAAGCAGCGTCAGAACCCAGCGTATGAATACGTCCCACCTTGTGGTTTGTCCTCGTCAGGAAGCGGGAGTGGTCATGGTTAGACAGTTCATTCATAGATGTCTGTAAAGACGGCTCATGATAATTAGCCATATGATGCAGCATAGCATTCCGGAAAGCGTCCGCATTGCCATACATATCCTCCCGGTACTCATCACTGTGTTTTTCCATACCGGTCAAAAACCAACTCACAGGTTCCATAAAAGCGTCATAATTCATCAAGGTATCCCACTGATCACCCTGAAGCCACTGATTGGCATTGCCGTAATGCTCTGCAAGGATCAAAGCGTCAGGATTCGTCTCCTTGACCGCCTGCCTGAACTTGCGCCAAAATATATGATTATATTCCTCTGAAAATCCCAGATCCGCCGCCACGTCCAGGCGCCATCCGTCCGCGTTGTACGGCGGCATCAGCCATTTTCGTGCAACATTTAATATATATTCCTCTAGTTTTTCAGACTGCTCATAACACAGCTTCGGCAATGTATTGTGCCCCCACCAACCGTCGTAAAACTCATTATAGGGCCAGCCGTGTTCATAATTGAATTTAAAAAAAGAACGATAAGGGCTGTCTTCCGCAATATAGGCCCCCTTCTCATAACCCTCCATCCTCTCATACAGCCGTTCCCTGTCCAGCCATTTATTAAAAGAGCCGCAGTGATTAAATACGCCGTCCAGGATGATTTTCATTCCTCTTTTGTGTACTTCCTCCACAAAGCGGGCAAAAAACGCGTTGCTGGCTTCCAAATTCTTTTTATTTACAACCCTTTGAATATATTTCGTCGCGTGAGAATTATCATTGTCCCACTCCTGCAAACATTCTCCGCCGTCTTCTACTACGACCCCATAGTGAGGATCTATATAGTCATAATCCTGTATATCGTATTTATGGTTGGAAGGCGATACGAAGATCGGGTTCAGATACAATACATCCACACCCAAATCCTGAAGATAATCCAGCTTATCCCAGATTCCTTGAATATCTCCTCCATAAAAATCTCTTACGTCCATGGATTCCGGATACCGCTTCCAATCCGTAACTCTGCGCACACCCTCATTGATATAGATGTATTCCCTGTCTTCCACGTCATTGGAAGTATCTCCATTGCAAAAACGATCTGTGTAGATCTGGTACATGATCGCACCCTTGGCCCAGTCAGGCGTCTTAAACCCAGGTACGATTCCAAAGGAATTATACTCCTGCAGGTCATCGGAGACGCCTAACTTATTATAAAAGCATCTTTGTTTTCCAGTATGAACTTCAAAAAAATACCGCACCTGCCCGTCTACGGGAGTCGTTGTATAGGTGTAGTAATCAAATGTTCCTTTTGTGTATGCCTTTTCCATCAGCACTTTCTGGCTCTTACAGATAATGAACACATAATCCACATTATCTTTCCAGGTACGAAATTTAATAGTCACCCTGTCGCCTTTCTCCGGCTCAAAAGGCGTCCTGTAATTGGCTGTCTCATCACTAAACAGCGCATCCTTGTTCAGCACAGGCCGCATGTTCAGCGAATACTGCTGGGTCCGGCGTGCCTGTTCAATCATATTCATGTCCATGTTTTCCCATCCCTTCAACAGTCTCGTTAAATATCATATACTATACGCCTGCTTTTCACAAGCTTTTTTCCCCAAAAAGGACAGTAAAAAAGACAGCGGGGGTTGTGCTGTCTTTTTTAGGAGAAGGTATTTCTTGTTTCTTATGGGGTGTAGCAAAAACTATATAATGTATTGGGGGTTTTTACGAGTATTATAGTAGCACATCTTCTCGAAGAAGTGTGAACAAACTTTACAAAAATCCCACCCCATTTTTAGTTATTTTGCACAAACAACTCTTCAAATTCTTCTCTGCTGATCTTTTCCTTCTGAAGGAGAAGTTCCGCACAGGCATCTAATACCTGCCGATACTCGTTGATGATCTTCTTCGCCTGCATGTAGCATTCATCCACAATCCTTTTTACTTCCTGATCAATCTCACTGGCCACCTGCTCACCGTAGCTCCGCGTATGCGCCAGATCCCGACCGATGAATACTTCCTCATCATCGTCCCCATAGTGGATCAACCCCAGTTTTTCGGACATGCCGTATTTGGTTACCATAGCTTTCGCAAGGGAAGTGGCTTGCTTGATATCCTGAGATGCCCCGGTGGTAATATCGTCAAATACCATTTCTTCCGCTACCCGGCCTCCTAGATCCACAATAATGTCCTGAAGCATTTTTCCTTTCGTATTAAACATCTCATCCCGTTCCGGCAAAGGCATGGTATAACCGGCTGCCCCAACACCAGTAGGAATGATAGATACCGTATATACCGGTCCCACATCTGGAAGAATATGAAACAGGATCGCATGACCTGCCTCATGGTAGGCCGTGATTTTCTTTTCTTTTTCCGAGATGACGCGGCTTTTCTTCTCCGCGCCGATCCCCACTTTGATAAACGCTTTACGAATATCTTCTTGTACCATATACGCTCTGTCGTGCTTGGCCGCAAGAATCGCCGACTCATTCAACAGGTTTTCAAGATCCGCCCCGGTAAAGCCCGCCGTTGTCTGGGCAATCTGATGCAGATCCACATCGTCTCCCAAAGGCTTATTCCTGGCATGAACCTTTAAGATCTCTTCTCTGCCTTTAATATCCGGCCTTCCAACACCGATCTTACGGTCAAATCGGCCCGGACGCATGATGGCAGGATCCAAGATGTCCACCCGGTTGGTAGCCGCCATAACAATAATACCTTCATTAACGCCAAAACCGTCCATCTCCACCAAAAGCTGGTTTAAGGTCTGTTCCCGCTCATCATGTCCGCCGCCCATACCGGCGCCGCGTCTTCTGGCCACCGCGTCAATCTCGTCAATAAATACAATACAGGGCGCGTTTTTCTTGGCGCTGGCAAAAAGATCCCTGACACGAGACGCGCCCACACCCACAAACATCTCCACAAAATCCGAGCCGGATATACTAAAGAAAGGCACGCCTGCTTCTCCTGCCACGGCTTTCGCAATCAAAGTCTTGCCGGTACCCGGAGGCCCCACAAGAAGAACACCTTTGGGAATTCTTGCGCCCACGCGGGTATAACGGCCCGGGTTCCTCAGAAAATCCACGATTTCTTCCAATTCACCTTTTTCTTCTTCTAATCCTGCCACATCTTTAAAGCCGGTCTTTGCATTTTCCGTACTGGTCATCTGGGCATGACTTTTGCCGAAATCCATCATTTTAGCATTGCTTCCGCCGCCGTTTCGCCCCATAGTCATCACGATAAAAAACAGCATCAAACCGCACAGGATCAAAGACATTCCATATGTCTCAAAAAAACCCGGCTGTTCGATCTGCGCTACATCATAGACAATGCCCGCCTCTTTCAAAAGCTGCTCTGCCTGCGTCGTATCCAGGACATAGGTATTGCCCATGGAGCCGTCCTTTAATGTATATTCCACGGAACCGGTCGGCGTTTCTTTGTTGGGCTGTATATTTGCAGCCGCAATCGTGCCTTCCTGTGCCATCTTCTCAAACTGCTGATACGAGTAGGCGGGTCTGTCCTGTAACCTTCCTTCAAAGAACACCAGCACCAGACAGATCAGTATAAGAAATACCGCATAGGTACTGATTCCTTTCCATTGTCTGTTCAAATTGTCTTATCCTCCTGTTAATCAAATTCTACCACGCCGATATAAGGCAGGTTTCGGTACTGCTGATCATAATCCAACCCATAACCGACGACAAATTTATCCTCAATCTTAAATCCGACATATTCCACTTCCACTTCTGCCACCCGCCTGTCCGGCTTGTCTAAAAGGGTACAGATTTTAAGGCTTTCGGGATTCCTCTGCCCCAGCAGATCTTTTAGATGCGCCAAAGTTCTTCCGGAGTCAATGATATCCTCCACAATGATCACGTCTTTTCCTGTGATCGCTTCATCCAGATCTTTTGCCAGCCTGACAATCCCGCTGGATTTAGTAGCTGCCCCATAGCTGGAACACTGCATAAAGTCCATGGTAACCGGTACACTGATTCTTTTTGCCAATTCACAGGTAAAATATACGCTTCCTTTTAAAATACAAATCAAGTGTACGCTTTTTCCTTCATAATCACGACTAATCTGCTCTCCTAACTCCTGGATTCTCTGATCCACAGAATTTTCATCCAGCATAATTTCGATGTGATGCTTATCCATCCTTAGTTCCTCCGCTTTCTGTCATTTGTACTTTTAATATCTTTTTTGTATTTTCATTCACTTTATATCTCTCGCTGATCCGCATCCCCACTACCCAAAGGATATGACTTCCGTCTGCCAGCAGGATACACCGATCCCTTTCTTCTCTTGGGATCTTACTGTCAATCAGATAGTCTTTTAATTTCTTATGGGCGCCCGCTTCATGCTCCAGGTAATCTCCGGGCCTGCGTGTGCGCAAAACGACGCTGTCCTTGATTTTATCATAATCAAACCATTTCGTATAGCGGTTTACCGGAATTTCATCATCTTTCTTCCGCTCTTCCAGACGAAAGGAAAAAACCGAACCCATATAAAGACATATGTCGTCCGGCATACAATATACTTCTTCCTCTGTTTTGGAAAATCCATAACCTTTCTTAAGCACCAATTCTTCATAGCCAAGCACCGCCACGCATCCGCCCGGAAGCGTCACCCGACCTCCCCTTCTTCCTTTTGCAAGCGAGAGGATTTGTTCAATATGAATACTTTCCAGATCTTTGCGTTTTCCCGAAATCCGTTCTAAACACTTAAGCACTACCAATTTCTGCAGAGCTGGATGTAACCGCTCCAACACGGGAATCGAGATTCTGCATGTACCCGTTTTCTCGCGCACGCATCTGTGAAAGGCCGCCCGGGCCTCCTGTTCCAGAAAATCATCAATTTCCGAAAGCTGTTCTGCCATTCCGGACATACGGGCAGCGCAGCCTGGCCGAATCTCTTCCATAGCATATAAAACTCTGTGCCGAATCTGATTCCTAGTAAAATCAAGCTCTTGATTGGATGTGTCTTCCACCCAGGCCAACCCCTCTTTTTGAAGCCAGCTCTCGATTTCTTTCCTTGTCACGCACAGAAAAGGGCGGATATAGGGAAGCCGCACAGGCTCCATACCCCGAAGCCCTCGAAGCCCTGTCCCCCGCATCTGGTGAAACAGTATGGTTTCCGCCTGGTCATTTTGATGATGAGCCAAAGCTACCCGATCCGCTCTTTTTTCAAATAACACTTTTTCAAAAACTTCATAGCGCACATTCCGACCGGCCTCTTCCAAGCTGATCCCTTGTGTCCTGGCGATTTGGGGTACATCCCTGCAAATTATCTCAAGGGGGATGGCCCTTTCTTGACAAAAATACTCGCAGAACTGCTGATCTCTTTTGGCTTCTTCCCCCCTGATCCCATGATTCACATGAACGGCGCAAACAGATATCTTGCGCTCCTGCCCATACTCCCACAGGAGTTGTAAAAGCGCTGTAGAATCCGCACCACCAGAAAATCCTGTCAAAATTCTCATGCCAGGCTCCAACATATGCCATTTATCCAGATATGCAAATACCTTTTTTTTCATACTTAAGTTCCGCGTCTTTCCTTCTCTGTCTGTCTATAATATACCTAATCCGTCCGTAAAATGCAAACATCTTTTCTTATCTTTTCCACATTCCTGCCACCAGTACAGTCATGTCGTCCTCACCTTGTCCATAAGCCTGCACCTGTTCTAACAGCCGTTTTGCCATTTTGTTGGGCGTATCCGGCACAAGGTTCCAAATCAATTCCTTTAAAACCTCTTCTTCCTGACCCTCCGGAAGCGCTCCTAACACACCGTCCGTTACCATAAAGAGAATATCTCCGTCATACATACGCATCCTGTAAGGCTCCAATGATATCTGCCCGTCCGCCCCGGCGGGAAGTCCTGCTCCTCTGATACTCTCCACCATATTTTCCCGCCGGATAAAGCTAACCGCCGCGCCCGCTTTCCTAAAATCACATACGCCTGTATACAAATCCACCGACACGATATCTATGGTGGAAAACACCGGCGTTCCCGGCTGTAAAACAATAGAAGAATTAATCATGCGTATGGCAGTCTCCTCCGAAAAACCGGATTCCAAAAACTGTTCCAGAAGATCCAATACCAGTTCACTCTGTGTACAGGCCTGCAGTCCGGATCCCATACCGTCGGACAGTCCCGCATAAAACCGTCCTTCCGGAACCCAGAATACAGCGAAATTATCCCCGGATACCGGCTCACCCTGGCGTGTTTCTTTCTGGATTCCGTATAATATGTTATAAGCTGTCCCTTCCACGAACAAAACCGTCACTTTATCCTGGCTTACGAAAGAACGACTGTCTCTGGCAGGCATCATCTCCCGATCCATCAGATCTGATAATATAGCGGCAATTTTTTTTGTGGACACACAGATCTTCCTTCGGGTCTTCATAGTCAAATAGACCTGACATCTTTTTTTCTGCGGATCATAGAAAAAGACTTTATACACCTGTACCCCCAGAAGACGGAGCTTTTTCTCGATTTCCTTTTTAAAATCTTCGTCTTCCCTGGTATTGTATATTTTTTCCATGGCGCCTGCGAGGATTCCGCTCATTTCTTTTAACTGCCCAGCCGCCGCCATGCGGTTCTCCCGCAGCCGTTCCTGTAAGACACGCTCACCCCGGTCTAAACAGGCGGCAGGTTGGGGAACCATACAAAAACTTCTGGAAAGTTGCAAAAAGCTTTCCTGGTAATCTTCCATCCACTGCCTGATAGGATGAACATTTTCCACATCTTTTTGTTCAGCCGGAAGCATACGAAGCCATTCGATGACGTAGCCTGCCAGGACAATTGCCGAAAAGAAAGCAATTCCTTTTAGTAGACTGGCTATCATCATCCATACTTCCTGTCTTAGTACATATTCCACCGTCAGTTCCATAGCCGCAAGGCCTGCCCCTGCGCCCAAACCCATCAGCCATTTTCCTCTTCCCGAATCCTTTTTGCCAAACAGAATCAGTAAACCTCCTCCAAGCGTCAACGACATCATATACTTTGTCCACTCCATTCTTCACTCTATCCTCCTATCAAATTTTTTTGGATTTTGACTGAGATTATAGAGAGGTTGAATTGGCAATCTTTGTCATTTGGAAGCGGCTCGAAAAAAAAATTTTTCGACACAAAAAGGATGAATCCTTATGACCCATCCCTTCTTATCTTAATCTTTGGATTTGAAAATAATCTCATAGATCGGAAGAGCACACGTCTGAACTCCAGTCACACAGCAAGACCTCGTATG
>CAJUMT010000146.1 GCA_910587495.1 uncultured Lachnospiraceae bacterium
TATGAACAGATCGTAGTGCCGGAAGCATTAAAAGAAAGGATGGAGGAAACCATGAAAAAAGCCAGTCAGGACAAGAAAAAAGTAAAGAGAAACAAAGTGATTCGTTATGCGGGGAGCGCGGCGGCTGTGATTGCCATCGTGTTCATACTTCCAAATACAAGCAGGACGGCGGCGGCAGCCATGCAGCAGATTCCTGTTCTGGGGGAATTTTTTAAAGTAGTGACAGTTCGGGAATATCAGGTTGAAGAAGACCGGTATATAGCGGACGTGAAAGTGCCGGAAGTAGTGCCTGAAGAAAATGAAGGACCCGTGAAAGAGACGACGGATGCCATCAATTTTGATATCCAGAAAACCACGGACGAACTGATTGAAGAGTTTAAGCAAAACATGGAAGAATTTGAAGACGGATACCAGGATCTTTATATTGACAGCAAAGTGCTGGTTAATGACGATAAATGGTTTTCTTTAGATCTTGTGCTCTATCAGGGCGCGGGCAGCGGCTATGAACGTCATCGCCATTACACCATAGACAAGACCACAGGAAACCGGGCGGTTCTTTCTGATTTCTTCGGGGAAGATTATGTGGAAACAATCAGCGAAAGTGTGAAGTCCCAGATGCGTCAGCGTATGGCGGAAGATGAAAATGTTGCATACTGGATTGACAATGAGGACATTCCGGAGTGGAACTTTGACAGGATTGCCGAAGACCAGGACTTCTATGTCAATGCCGACGGACAGGTGGTCGTCTGCTTTGACGAGTATGAGGTGGCGCCGGGATATATGGGGTGTGTGGAGTTTGTTATACCATAATTTTCAGCCTTAAGAAACTTTTAAGAAGATTTAAGAAGATTTTTTCCTGGTCATGTAGTAAAATAAGAGAAAACTGCGTTTTTATAAATGTAGATGTATTTACCAGGAGGATAAATTATGTTTCTGTTTCTGGCGCTTCTGGACAGTCCAAAAGAGCAGGAAAAATTTACTAAGATTTACGAGCAGTACAGGCACTTTATGTGGTATGTGGCGAATCAGAAGTTGCAAGATGCGCATCTGGCAGAGGACGCAGTACAGGAAGCGTTCTTTGCTTTGACGAGGCATATGGACAAGATAGAGGATATCCACAGTCCCCGGACGAAAAAGTTTTTGGCAACGGTTGTAAGGAGCAAAGCGGTTGACATTCTGCGCAAGACAAAGCCGACGGAGGAGCTCACGGAAGATCTGGCAGCAGAGGAAGGAGGAGCGGATATTTTAGACCAGCTTTTGACGGAGGATAACTATAATTATTTGGTATCCTGCATTTTGGAACTGGACGACAGCTACCGGGTTATCTTTGAGTACAAGTATGTATATCATATGTCGGACGGACAGATCGGAGATATACTGGGAATTACGGCAAAAAATGTCAATGTGCGCTATTTCCGCGCCAGGAAAAAGCTTCAAAAGATGATCAGGGAGGAGGGAGAACGATTTGAAAAAGCATGATACCCTTTCCGGAGAAGAACTTTTGCGGCACGCCCTGGAGGAATGCCTGGAAGAAGACTTAAGCTTTGTTCCGCCGGAGCGTGAGATTGCCAGAACTCACCGTTTTTCCGAGGGCTTTGACAGGACAATGGGAGCGTATATAGAAGAATTGTCCGAGGCGTCCAAAAGTATAGAAGTAAGGAAACATTTTTCCCGGCGGTATGCCGGGTGGGCGGCATGTGTTCTTTTGTTTCTTTTATGCGGTGGGTTGTTCTGCTATATGGTTCCCTTCCCTTCAGGCGGCGGTTCTATGACGGAGGGAATACAAGATGAATCCGCGTCCGGAGCTTATGACAGCGCCGCGCCCCAAGAAGCGCCCGAAGAAGAAATGACGGAGGAAGCTGCAATAGCGGAAGAAGCAGGAGAAGCAAAAGAAACGGAAGACGGCGGAAACGTATCGGGAGCATCCCCTGACAAGATTGTTTACTGCGGGCAGGCCGTCTATCCTGCCAGGCAGCAGGAAGTACCGGGGGCGCTTGACTATGCCACCGTGCTGGTAAACTGTCCGGTACAGGACAAGAACAGCCCGATCTTATTTCTTACCATCGGCAATACAGGGGAAGAAGATATAGAGTACTTTAACCGGTATGCTTTGGAAGTACAGCTTGATGGGATCTGGTATACGATTCCTTTTCAGGAAGATCTGGAAGGGCAATGGCTTACGCTGGAAGCCGGTATGGCTGTGGACGAAGAGATCGATCTGTCCGGCTGTAAGATTGACTGCGAAGCAGAACATTACCGCCTGGTTGCCTGCGTAGGAGAAGAGCTGATCGGTGCGGAATTTACCTTTGAGAAAGCATTTACAGAAGAAGAAAAATAAATGCGGGATTGTAACGGGAGGTAATATATGAAGAAGAAAAATTTGGCAATATTGACTGCGGGACTTTTGATCCTGGCGATATCCGGCTGCGGAGGCGGTGGAGAAAACATGATGGACGCAGGCAGAAGCGAGTCCTATTCCGCGGAAGCGCCTGCGGAAATAGCTGAGGAAGCGGTGGCATATGATTCTGCCGCCAGCCTGGAAGAAGCAGGCGTGGCTGAGGGCAAAAGTATAACCTCGGACAACGGTATAGAAAGCGTGGCAGATACAGGAAGAAAGTTGATTAAGACTGTAAATCTGGAACTGCAGACAAAAGAATTTGACACAGTTGTCGAAGGAATAGCAAAAAACGTCCGCGATATAGGCGGCTATGTCGAAAGTTCTTCGGTCTGGGGCAACAGCTATACCAGCGTCAGCACCAGAAGCGCCGACTATACGGCCAGGATTCCCTCCGATAAACTGGATGAATTTATTCGGATTGTGGACGAACTTGGCAATGTTACTTATAAAAGCGAAGGTGTGGAAGATGTAACACTTCAGTATATAGACGTGGAGAGCCGTAAAAAATCTCTGGAGACAGAGCAGGAGCGTCTTTTGGAACTTTTAGAGCAGGCAGGAAATTTAGAAGATCTTATGGCGATTGAAAGCCGGCTTTCAGAAGTTCGTTACGAGCTGGAGAATTATGGAAGCCAGAAACGGCTTTTAGATAATCAGATCGACTATAGTACCGTACATATCAGCGTTTCCGAAGTGGAAAGAATCACGGAGACGGGCGAAAGAGGCTTTTTCCAGGAGATATCGGACCGGTTCGGAGATAATCTCTACGCGGTCGGACAGGGTCTTCGAGGATTCGCGATCGGCCTTATCGGATCGCTTCCGATTCTGGCGGTATGGGCGGTAGTAATCGGAGCGATCGTTCTGATACTCAGGAAGGTATACAAAAAGAAAGAGGTAAAAACATCCAAAAGATATGAAAAAAAGACAGATTCCTCGGTTGGAGGATCTGCAGATTCAGAAAAATAGTTGAAAATTGACAAAAAAATATATATAATAGATGCTGAGTAGCCAGCAAAAAAAGGACAAGCAGTTTTGTTTGTCCTTTTCTTCCATACGGATATACAGGACGTAAGGGGAAAGGATAGATCATCATGTTTGATTATCGCATGGAAGCCGGCGATCCGGCTTCTTTAGGAGTGACAAAAAACGGACGGGACATCAATTTTGCGGTAGCAGTACAGGATAAGAAAGAATGCAGTCTGCTTTTATATCCCAGAGGTTCCAAAGAGCCGGCAGAGGAGCTGGTTTTTGAAGACAGGATGCGGTTCGGAGATATTTACGCCATGAAATTAAAAGGTTTTCCCGCAGATGAGTATGAGTATAATTATCGGATTGACAAGGATGTGGTGCAGGATCCTTATGCCAGGGCGGTCAGAGGACGGGAAGTCTGGGGAGCAGTTCCGGAAGGTTCCCATGATATAAGATGCGGCATTTGTCAGGAACATTTTTCCTGGCAGAAAGATCAGCCGCTTATGCTTCCCTATGAAGAATGTGTGCTGTATGTGACCCATGTCAGAGGGTTTACTATGGATCCTTCGTCCAAAGTGAAGCATCCCGGTACGTTCGCAGGGGTTCGGGAAAAGATCTCTTATCTGAAAAAATTAGGCATCACGCAGTTGGAACTGATGCCGATCTATGAGTTCCCAGAGGTGGAAGCCGATGAGACGCCTAAAAAACACAAACCCTTTATAAAAAAGAAAAAAATGAATTACTGGGGCTATAAAAAAGCAGAATATTTTGCCCCCAAATCCTCTTACAGCGCTTCCGGGGATCCTGTACGGGAATTAAAAGAACTTGTGCGGGAACTGCATAAAAACGGGATTGAATTGATCCTGGAATTTTATTTTCCCTTTGGGACAAATCAGAGTATGATTGTGGACTGCATCAGATACTGGGCAAAAGAATACCATATTGACGGGGTGCATGTAAACAGTGACAATGTACCTTTGGCTTTGATTGCGCAGGACCCTTATCTTTCTCAGATTAAAATTATGAGCGAATATTTTCCTGCAGATCGGATCTATCCATATGGGTATGAACCGTCCAGACGCAGACTGGCGGAATATAATGACGATTTTTTAGTAAAGGCGAGACGTTTCTTAAGAGGAGACGAAGATACGCTTGGAAGTATGGCTTTAAGCATTCGAAAGAATCCCGGACAGTTTGCAGTAATTAACTATATGGCGTGCCATAATGGATTTACCCTTGCGGATATGGTTTCTTACGACGCAAAACACAACGAGGCTAACGGGGATAATAATCAGGACGGAAGCGACTATAATTACAGCTCCAATTATGGCGAAGAAGGTATGTCTACGGGAAAAGGTATCAACAAACTAAGAAGAAGACAGATTCGCAATGCGTTTTTGCTTGTGCTATTATCTCAGGGCGTGCCGGCGATCTATGGCGGTGACGAAATGGGCAATTCCCAGCAAGGGAACAACAATGTTTACTGCCAGGATAATGAGATATCCTGGGTGCAGTGGCCCAGGAGAAAAGCGGACCGCAGGCTTTTAAAATTTGTACAGGAGGCAATCGCATTCAGAAAAGCTTCGCCTGCTTTCGGACGCAGGAAAGAATATGTCATGAAAGATCATTTGTCCAAAGGGATACCTGATCTTTCCTACCATGGAAAGAAAGCCTGGTATGAAGAATTTGAAAACTACAACCATCAGATGGGTATTCTCTACGCAGGCGAGTATACGGGCGGAGAGACGTGTTATGTACTTTATAATATGCATATGGTGGGACATGAAATGGCGCTTCCCATCCTTCCCAAAGGATTTAGATGGTATGTGACGGCGGACACGATCAGAGAGGATAATGTATTTTATCCCTCAGGAGAAGAACCTGTTTTGGAAGAACAGAAGACCATAGAAGTTGAACCCCACACAATTATGATACTGGCAGGGAAAAAATATGAGATTGATTAATATATGGAAACATTTTCATACAATCACGGAGCATAAAATCATGGTTGCCAAGCATTGTTTTAAGGTAGGCATGTACTGGCAGGGACTCACCCATGATCTGTCCAAATATACGCCGTCCGAGTTTTGGCAGGGCTGTAAATATTATCAGGGCTATAGAAGTCCCAACAATGCCGAGCGGGAGGACAAAGGATATTCGGCTGCATGGCTTCATCATAAAGGGCGCAATAAGCACCATTACGAGTATTGGATTGATTATAATATGGATCCTGCAGAGGGGAAGACTACCGGTATGACCGGCATGAAAATGCCGCTTAGATATGTCAATGAGATGATCATGGATCGGATTGCCGCTTCCAAAGTATATGAGGGGGAAAAATATACGCAGCATTCTCCTCTGGTTTATTATGAAAAGGGAAAGAACGCTTATATGATCCATGACGAAACCCGGGCGCTTCTGGAATATATTCTTAAAATGCTGGACCGGTACGGAGAGGAAAAGACATTTGCCTACATGAGAAAATACATGATTGGAAAGAAAAAGTATCCGCGGATAAAAAAATTTAAAAAAATTTAAAAAGTAAGAAGGATTTTAGGATTTTACGCAGTATATTTATTATATAAGGAAGAACAGCAACGGCAAGGGACCGAACAGACCCCGGGAGGTGAGAAACAGGATGACGATTCGTGAAAGCACAGAAAACTGGGAAGAAAATTATCTGAGTCCTTATGCGGCCCTCAGTAAACATTCTAAAGGCAGGGAGATACAAGAGCCGCCCTGCGATATTCGTCCGGTTTATCAAAGAGACCGGGACCGTATTCTGCACTGTAAAGCGTTCAGGAGGCTGAAACATAAAACGCAGGTGTTTCTGACTCCAAAAGGCGATCATTACCGCACCCGTCTGACACATACGCTGGAGGTGGCTCAAAATGCCAGGACGATTGCCAGAGCGCTTCGGTTGAACGAAGATCTGGCAGAAGCCATTGCTTTAGGACATGATCTGGGTCATACGCCTTTTGGACATGCCGGGGAGCGGGCTTTAGATGAAGTTTGCAGCACCGGATTTACTCATTATAAACAAAGTGTGCGTATTGTGGAGAAGCTGGAGAAGGGAGGGAAGGGCCTTAACCTTACCTGGGAAGTACGCGACGGTATTTTAAACCATCAGATGACAAGCAGGGCGGCTACGTTAGAAGGAAGGATTGTCCGTTACTCTGACAAGATCGCTTATATCAATCATGATATAGACGATGCCATACGGGGAGGCATTATCAGGGAGACGGAACTTCCCAGAGCATATACGGATATCCTGGGTCACAGCACCCGTGAACGCCTGAATACTTTGATTCATGATATCGTAAAGCAAAGCCTGGACAAGCCTGATATTTGTATGTCGGAGGATGTGGAATACGCTTTTCTTGGAATGCGCAAATATATGTTTGTTCATGTATACACAAACGAGAAAGCAAAGGGGGAAGAACTGAAGGCGGAGAATATCGTAAAAGAATTATTTCATTATTATATGGAACACCCGGAACTGCTCCCCAAAGAGTATATTGAAAGAATGTGGCAGGCCGGACAGACGCAGGAGCGGAGCGTGTGTGATTACATATCAGGTATGACGGATCAGTATGCCATCGGTAAATTTCAGGAGTTCTTTATTCCGGACTCTTGGAGATATTAACAGGACAGAGGTGTTATATGGCTTTTTATTCACAGGATCTGGTAGAAGAGATCCGTTCTGCAAGCGATATCGTGGATGTGGTATCAGGGTATGTAAAGCTTCAGAAAAAAGGAAGTAATTATGTGGGTGTATGTCCTTTCCACAATGATAAAAATCCTTCTATGTCTGTGAACCAACCCCGTCAGATCTACCATTGCTTCAGCTGCGGTGCGGGCGGAGATGTATTCCGCTTTGTGATGGAGTATGAGAACCTGTCGTTTCCAGAAGCTTTGAAGGTGCTGGCTGACAGAGCCGGGATCTTGCTTCCCGCGCAGGATGTTTCCCGGGAAGAAAAAAAACAGGCCGATTTAAAGGCGCAGATACTTATGCTGAACAAGCTTGCGGCGAAATATTATTATTATATGCTCAGAAGGCCGGAGGGAAAATCGGGATTTGACTATCTGGTTGGCAGGCAGCTAAGTAAAGAAACCATGAGCCGGTTCGGACTGGGATATGCCGCTTCTTTTGGAGGATTATATAAATATCTTAAGAACCAGGGTTATTCCGATGGGATTCTGAAAGAATCCGGGCTTATGCAGGTGGATGAGAGACGGGGGATGTATGATAAATTCTGGAACCGGGTTATGTTTCCGATTATGGATATCCATAGTCGGGTCATCGGTTTTGGAGGCCGGGTCATGGGGGATGCAAAACCTAAATATTTAAATTCTCCGGAGACGAGGGTATTTGATAAAAGCCGAAATTTATATGGGCTGAATCTGGCGCGTTTAAGCCGGAAACCCAATATAATACTATGTGAAGGCTATATGGATGTGATTGCCATGCATCAGGCGGGATTTAATCAGGCAGTCGCTTCTCTGGGGACGGCGTTCACCGCCCAGCAGTCCGTCATATTAAAACGCTATACGAATGAAGTGCTTCTGACTTACGACAGCGATGAAGCCGGGATCAAAGCGGCCATGCGTGCCATCCCCATCCTGAAAGATGCAGGGCTTACGGCAAAAGTGATTCATATGGATCCCTATAAAGACCCGGATGAGTTTATCAAAGCCGAAGGAGCAGAGGCGTTCCAAAAAAGGATTGACGAGGCTGAGGGAAGTTTCTTTTTTGAACTTGAAGTCATGAAGCGCAGATATGATTTTAAAGAGCCGGAGAGTAAGACCGCCTTTTTTAAAGAGGTATCCGCAAAGCTTCTGGAATTTGAGGCGGGTATCGAGAGAAACACTTACATAGAAGCTGTAGCCGAGCGGTATCATCTGTCGGCGGGAGAACTGGCCCGGATGGTCAGCCGGACAGGAGAGAAGCTTGGAGGAATGACCGCACGGCCCGCGCCTGCGCAGCCTAAGAGCCGGACGCGCAATACAAATGAAGATAAAAGTCTGCGTTTTCAAAGACTTCTTATATCCTGGATGAGTTCGGACATGGGAATGCTCACGAATATTTTAAAATATGTGGAGCCGGAAGATTTTACAGATCCTCTGTGTCGGCGCGTGGCCGAGATTTTAGCCGGGCAGCAGGCGGAGGGACGATTAAATCCGGCGGCTTTGTTCCGGGAGTTTACGGAGACAGAAGAGCAAAAGAAGGTGGCGGCCATGTTAAGCGGCGCGGTGCCCGCCGTGTCCGGGAAGGAAGAAGAGATAAAGGCGGTACAGGAGACCGTTCTCAGGGTAAAGCAGGCGGCGATCGCCTGGCAGATGGAGCATATAGACCCAAATGATGAGAAAAGTCTGTTAAAAATCGTGCAGAAACGTCGGGAAATCGAGAAATTGCATATTTCTTTGGATTAAGGATAAAATATGAACAATTATGGAAGGAAGAACCA
>CAJUMT010000147.1 GCA_910587495.1 uncultured Lachnospiraceae bacterium
GGATGATGGATAATATTTTTGTGCGGACGGACCCGGCGGGGAATATCAAGCCGGACAAGGAGAAGTCTACGGAGAAGATTGACGGCGCGGTGGCGGCGGTTATGGCGCTGGACCGGGCGGTAAGGAATGGCAGGAGTATGGGGAGCGTGTATGATGAGAGGGGGATTTTGTCCTTTTAATGTTGGCGGTTTTCTGGTATACTGAATGGCATAAAAAGGAAGTTGTGGAGGTGCGGTTTTATGTTGAAAAAGCTGCCTAAAAGATATGTATCTGAAAATGCTGTAAAACGTGCCCTTAAAATAGATTCTTTTCGTAATTTGTCTAAAGACAAGATTATGCAGTTTGCATCAATGATTCCTTATATGGATAAGGAAGTGGCGATAGCAATAATAAATCAGTTTCCGATATTTGCAGATTTCGGGAAGACGGCAATATCCAGTTATATGCAGATGTGCGATAATATTCTTGAAAAAAATAGAGAAAGTCAGGCGGCTGTGATTCAAGGGTATCAGACTATCCTCAATGCATTGGCGAAGAGGATGGAAGCAGAAAATATTACAGAGGAAGAACGGAAATCTATAACAGAGGATATGATTTTAGTGGCGGATAAAATAGCACAAGCAGACTTGCAAAACAAAAAGTTTTTAGAGCGTCAGGGAACAAAGGTATTGTGGGGAATATTTGGTGTTGCGGCGTTGATAGGAGCGGGGATTGGGATTAACTCTGCGATTGGTGGCGGAGGGGAATTGCCACAGATTGCGGATAATGATGGCGATGATGAAACAATGGCATAATGTTTATACAAGAATTAAGAAATTTGCATTGCGAAAGCTGTGTGTTAAGGTTTTAATGATAGGATAAGGAGTTAAGTTTATGAAAAATATCTTGGTTGTGATGGGCGGAGGCCGACCCAAGGGGGATACGGCGCAGCTTGTGGATGCGTTTGTGAAGGGCACAGAGGAAGCGGGGCATTTGGTGGAAAAGGTGTCGCTGTTGAAAACGGAGGTAAAGGGCTGTCTGGGGTGTAATGCCTGCAGGTATGGGAAGCCGTGTGTCCAGAAGGACGGGTTCAATGAGCTGGTTCCGAAGATTAAGGGGGCGGATCTGGTTGTGTTTGCGTCGCCTCTGTATTTTTGGACGATATCTTCAAAGTTGAAGGCTTTTATCGAGAGGTTTTATTGTATTGCGGAGGAAGATGCTGACCCGCCTTATGGACGGTATGAGAGGTATCCGGTGAAGGACAGTGCGCTGCTTATGACATCGGCGGATGAATTTTTCTGGACTTTTGAGCAGGCGGTGTCTTATTATCAGTTTGCGGTTGTCAATTATATAGGTTTCCATGACAGGGGGATGGTATTGGCCGGTGGCTGCGGAGATACGAACGGGAAGCCGCAGATTGATAAGACCGGGCATTTGCAGGAGGCGTATGAGTTTGGGAAAAATCTTTATAGGGACTGAAATACTTACATGAAATGGCATCTCTTTGGAGGTGCTTTTCTTTTGTGGATTTTAGCAGGAGGTGTGTATGGGGTTGGCGTCGATTTTGGGTATCAGGGGGGCGAGGGATAAGCCGGAAGACAGGTACAGGGGTTCGGCTTATTCTTTTTTCTTTGGAAGGAGCAGCAGCGGGAAGGTTGTGAGCATGACGAGCCGAGCCCGGAAATGACTTCTTTTGTGTTCCGGGAGACTTTGATGAGTCACCTTTTGATCTGGGGGAATGCTTATGCGCAGATCATACGGGACGGCGGGGGCCGGGTGCTGGGGCTGTATCCGCTGCTACCGGACCGGGTGAAGGTTGACAGGGCCGGTAAGGGGGGGATTTTTTATATTTATGACTGGTACAGTGACGAGAATCCGAATTTTGGGGAGTATGGCAGGGTGTGTCTTCGGCAGGAGGATGTGCTGCATATCCCTGGGCTTGGGTTTGACGGGCTGGTGGGGTATTCACCTATTGCTATGGCTAAGAATGCGGGGAAGGTGGCTGTTCTGGAAGAAGGCATGAAATACCAGCAGATCGGGGTTCCGCCGCATATGGTGGGGGATTTTCTTCGGAAGTGTCTGGACGAGCATGATGGAGAATCCGGTGCAGCGGGAGATGTTTGTGGGGATGCAGAGCGGGGAGAATTTGGGGACGATTTGTATTCAGGTGTATGTGGGCGGTACGCTGCTGGATGAGGTGGTGGACGCGCAGGCGAGGCAGAATCTTAGGTCGGGAGGGAGATAGGGATGGCGTTTGTACAGTATCTGGTGTTTGACGGTGTTTTGCTCCCTCTGCAGGATTCTTATGAGGTGCAGTTGGCTGATGTGGAGGCGGATTCCGGCGGGGAGACGGAGGCGGGGACTACCCAGAGGGATGTGGTTAGGCTGGGGGTGGTGTCTATTGCGGTGAGTTTTTCGGTTTCTCCGAGGTGGCTGAAAGTGTTGACGGGGTTTAAGCAGAGGGAGAAGATTTCTGTGGGGTATTTTGATATGGAGACTTTGGAATGAAGGAGGCGGAGATGTTTATTGAGGTGGATAAGGCGGTGCTGGTGAAGGATACTTCTTTTAAGGGGCTTTGGAAGGTGAGTATTACGTTGAGGGAGTTTTGAGGAAAATAAAGGATGATTTTTCGCGGGATGTCTTGTATAATGAGAAGCATGAATCAGGATTTGCGGGGATGGTATTATGAAAGGGTTTGAACGGAAAAATCAATTATTTTCTCTTTGCGGGTTAAATTGCGGGCTATGTCCTATGCTTTTAGGGAATCATTGCGGCGGCTGCGGGAATGGGAATCAATCATGCAGGATTGCGAAATGCAGCCTTGAACATGGAAAGATGGAATATTGTTATGAGTGCGGACAATATCCATGTGAAAAATATGAACATGTTGATGAATTTGATTCTTTTATTACCCACAGGCGGCAAAAGGCGGATTTAGAGAAAGCGCGGAGCATGGGCATTGAACAGTATGATCTTGAGCAGCGGGAAAAAATAAAAATTCTTTCCTGGTTGCTTTCTAACTATAATGACGGGCGCAGGAAGAATTTCTTTTGTGTGGCAGTCAATTTATTAGAGCTTTCGGAGATACAGGAGGCGGTAAAGCAGATACAATCCAATAACGGATTGTGCTCACTGCCATTTAAGGAACAATGTCTGTATGTGGCAGAGGTATTTCAAGGGATTGCTGATAGAAGAGATATAAAATTGAAACTTTTCAAGAAAAAGTAAGGTGCCTACGGGGATAAAGCGGTACCGATGAGGGATATGTTTTAAAGGGTTTTGGAAAAAGATGAAAACGGGAGGGGCGCTGGTTTATGAAGATGCCGGAAGGGAAGATTGACCCTATGCTGTTTGCCCCTTGCGGGATGAACTGTCTGGTCTGTTATAAGCATTGTTATCATAAAAAGCCTTGCGGTGGCTGCCGGAACAGTGATAAAGGGAAACCGGAGCATTGCCGTAAGTGCAGGATTAAGGACTGTATCGGGGATAAGGGGCTGGTATATTGTTATGAATGTCCGGAGCATCCCTGCAGGCTGATCAAGAATCTTGAAAAGAGTTATAAGAAGAGGTATCAGGTAAGTCTGGTGGAGAACAGTGAGTTTGTAGGCCGGTATGGGTTGGAGAGGTTTATGGAGGTGCAGAAGGAAAAATATATCTGTCCGATATGTGGCGGCGTTATCTCTGTTCATGACGGGGAATGCAGTGAGTGCCAGGAAAGGGTTTAGGGCTGGGGTGGAAACAGGGTGATATGATTGACAGTGACAATTCCTATATCCGTACCAGGGGGCTTACGCTAATTGCCTATACAAAGATAAAAACGCAACGTGCATCTTTTGGATGTGCCAGAGCCGGCATCCACCGGATGCCATGCACCCTGGGTTGTCCTGTATAATGGTGGGAGAGAAATCACTGTTAAGGGAGAAGGATGTAAATGAAGGAAGAATGTCTGATATGTAAAGCGCCGCTTGAATATCTGGAAACGGATGAGGTTATGGAGTGTGTCATATGCCATAGGAAGGAGAACAGCAAGACCAGATGTGTTGAGGGGCAGTATGTATGTAATGAGTGCCATACTGCGGGGATGGATGTTATTATCGGGATGTGCCTGAAAGAAGTTTCAAGGAATCCGGTTGAGATCATTGAGAAGCTGATGGGACAGCCGTTCTGCCATATGCACGGGCCGGAACATCATGTGATGGTTGGTTCGGCTTTGCTGATGGCGTATAAAAATGCCGGAGGGGACATTGATCTGCCGCAGGCGCTGGCTGAAATGATGAGCAGGGGGGAAAAGCATTCCCGGCGGCCCGCGCTGTTGTAAACGGGATTCGTATTTGTCTATCCTTGCGGCGGTTGATTTTGTCAAGGAGCATTTGGGGATTGAGATGGAAAAGCCGGAGATTGTATGTAACCATTCTGCACAAAATAATCAGTGTATCGGAAAACGCTGTCCGTTTGCCAGAGTCAATCATTAGAAATTTTTTTAATAAGGGAAATCATTATCATACTTAAAGAGGGCATCAGTCTGGAAGGGCTGGTGCTTTTTGCGCGGAAGGGGGGATATGGCGAGGATGCCATGAAGGACTCCGATGAACAGAGTGCAAGAAGAGTGATTGAAGGCTCATACCAGGATTGAGAATCTTATCAAATCTCCTGTTTTTCTTGAAAATATAAATAGTTGATAGTATACTAAATCCAATAAAGGAGCCTGTTGATTGATGAAACGCATTACGCTTGAAGCACTTCTTGCCAAAAGGCAGCAGTGTGACTACGGACAACAGTATACATATATTACCGGACTTCTGGAAGAGGGTCGGATCAAACCTCTGAAGGCATCCGGAAAAAACGGCAGGAAACCGGCGCTCTATCGGGAGTACTGGCTTTTGGAAGAAAAGAAAGACTTTGGTCCGCTTTTGGAGGAACTGAAATTCCGTCTGGTTCCGCCCATCTCTATTGATTATTATCTGGCTCATCCGGAGGTATATCAGCAGGAAAGGCTGTGGGTCCGGATGTTGGATGCGTGGTTTCGAAATAATAAAGACCAGATAAAGGCTGCGGAGTCCATAAATGAGCGAAGCTTCGAGATCTGGGGCAGGGAAAAATTCCTTTCCAAGGAACAGGGCAGAAAAATTTTGAAACACTGCGGGATTCCGATGGAAGCGCTGAACCTGTATGAAACGACGGAACCTCTTTCTTATTATTCCCATACAAGAACGATTCCTCAGAATCTGCTGATTCTGGAAAATAAAGACACTTTTTACAGCATGCGCCGTCATCTTCTGAACGGACAGGCATCGATCTTTGGCGTTCCCATAAGTACGCTGATCTATGGCGCAGGAAAAGGAATTTTACGTTCTTTTCAGGACTTTGATCTTTGCGTGGAACCTTATATGACAGACGAACGAAATCAGATCTGGTATTTCGGAGATCTTGACTATGAAGGAATCGGTATATGGGAGAATCTGGCGGAAATGTGCAGGCCCTGCCGGGACATACGCCCCTTTGCTCCGGCATATGAAGCCATGCTAAGGAAAGCAAAGCGAACGCAGACGCTGCCAAAAACCAAGGAGCAGCAGAACCGGAACATCAAAGATTCTTTTTTTCAGTATTTTCCAGACGATACATCCAAAAAAATGAAACAGATTTTGGAGGACGGCACTTATATACCGCAGGAGATTTTGAATATAGCGGATTTTTTGCAGTAACAGGAAGGATATCCCATGCAATATGATTTTTTGAAACATTTCCCTCGCCGCATGAAAAGCGTCGGGCTTCATTTTATGCTGATCCAGAACAGCGTCCAGAAGACAACCTGGAAGCAGTATGGCTTTTTAGCCGGCGCGGAGCAGATTAACATGATCTTTGCAGTTCTTCTCTATATTATGGAGCAGTCTCTTAAGGAGGAAAACTGTACAATGGATGATATCGGGGCTTATATAGACACCGTCAATATACAGCATTTCCATAAAAATCTGAACTATGACGAATGCAGGCAGCTGGGGGACTTTATCGTCAATGTCATCCTGTGCAACGAAGGAAAGGCCATGTATTTTGATGGTTTCGATTTTGAAGAAAACGAATATCAGAACATGCATATCAGTTATGTGGCCAACCGCATTGTTTATGTGGATCAGGAATTTCGGCGCACTTCTTATTATCTGACCGATGACGGATATAATCTGCTTCTTTCCACTTTGGAAATTGAAAATAATATGAAACTGACCGTCCATGAAATGATTTTTCAGATGCATCTGGAAAAGCAAAGTTATGATAAGGCGGTAGATGAGATCAAAAATATTTTCAATCTGCTGCGGATTCAGCTGCAGAAGATGCAGGATGCAATGGGAAAGATCCGAAGGAACGCCCTTAATTATTCCGTGCGGGACTATGAAACGATCCTTTTAGAAAACCTGAATACGATTCAGGATACAAAGCAAAAATTTCAGAATTATCGGGAGATGGTGAAGAGCCGTGCAAGGGAGCTGGAAGAAAAAAATATTAATGTGCAGCAGCTTCTTCCAAAAGAAGAGGAAAAGCTTAATCATCTGCGGGAGATTGAGTCTTATCTGAACCGGACCATTGATGAATATCAGAAGATTTTAAGCAGTCACTTTGACTTAAAAGCGCTCTACACCAGGGAATTAGAGCAGCTTTCCCGGATGTCTCTGATTCGGCGTTTTCCTCTTCGGACCGGCCTGTATGATGAGATATTAAAAAATGCGGATACGCTTACGAGGCTGGATTATTTCCTGCGGCCTTTGTTTAATCAGGACGCGGACAAGGCGTATAACCTGAATAAGGCTTTTCAGCTTCAGAGGCCGTTAAGGAGGAGGGAAGAGTCGGACAGTGAGGAAGAGCTGGATTTTGACGAAGAGAGCTGGAGACAGGAAAAAGAAAGGCTTCTTAGGGAAAAACTGAAAAAATACGAAGGAAGTCTTGGCTGTCTTCTCCGCCACGCATCCGGAAAGAACGGGATTTCGCTCCTGGAGCTTAAAGAGGGGCTTCATGAGGAAGAGCAGGCTGAATTAATTCCGAATGTAGAAATTTTCAAGGAAATTATGGTGGAACTGATCAAAAACCGGGAGATCGATCTGACTGCTCTTAAGAAAGAGCGCAGCGAATATATTCAGGAAAGTACAGAGGATTTTCAGCTGAATGATATGCTTTTAAAACTGGCTGACGCGCAGGAAGCCGTCGGACAAAAAAGGATTTTGCGGGTGCATGTATCCCGCATCGAAGACGGCAGTGTAGTGACCTTCTCCGGAATTTTGGGTGAAGACGGAAAGACAAGAACGATCCGATGCTCCAATGTGCAGCTTCGGGTATTTCGGGAGGAATGACAGGTATGGCATATGAACTGGACACGATAAAAACAAGTCAGGAAATCTTTTATTATTTGCTGGCACACCATGAATTGAAAGAGGAAGAGGAGGCAAATCTTTACCGCGCTTACACGGAGCAGGAGGACGTGCAGAATCTGGTAAAATCCCAGGGAGAGATCGCAGACAGCAATATTGAACGATATGGAAATGTCATCTATCTGATTCCCAGAGAGGAGAATGATTTTCTGGGATTTTCCAAAGGGCAGTTAAAGAACATCCTCTGCCGTTCCGGCGCTACGGACAAGGATTATTATTTGTCCCAGTTCGTTATTCTGACGCTTCTGGTGGAGTTTTACGACGGACAGGGAAGCAGCAGTAAGACAAGAGAATATATTCGTACCGGGGAACTGCAGAACTGTATTTCCGCCCGTTTGAAGGAAGGGGCGGAAAATATGGATGAAGAAGAAGAGGAGCGTCAGGGCATTGCTTTTACGGACATGCTGCAGGCTTATGAAGCCTTGAAGTCTGATGAACGGGGTTCCAGGGCGAAGACGACGAAGGAAGGATTTCTCCATTATATTCTGCTTTTCCTGGAGCGTCAGGGGCTTGTGGAATATGTAGAACAGGACGAGATGATCAAGACAACGAAGAAACTTGACAATTTTATGGATTGGAATCTTCTGAATCAGAACAACTATGGAAGAGTTCTTAGAATACTGGGGGTAAAGACGGATGAGTAAAATCAATGCAGTCCGACTGATCAATGTCAATTACAATAATAATGCAATCCGTATCAGCGACGAGACTTTTCATTTTCATGGGGAGAGCACCCTTCTGTCCCTCAGAAACGGCGGAGGGAAATCTGTACTGGTGCAGATGATGACGGCGCCTTTTGTCCATAAAAGATACCGGGATGCCAAGGACCGGCCCTTTGAGAGCTATTTTACGACTAATAAGCCATCTTTTATTTTAGTAGAATGGGTACTGGATCAGGCGGCGGGATATGTGCTGACCGGAATGATGATCCGCAGGAGCCAGGATTCGGAGACAGACAGTAATGAAGCACTGGATCTGGTGACTTTTATCAGCGAATACCGGGAACCGTGCCTGCAGGATATTTGTCATCTGCCGGTGGTGGAAAAAAAGGCGAAGGAGATAGTTCTGAAAAATTTCACGGCGTGCAGACAGATGTTTGACAGCTGGAAAAAGGACAACTCCCTTCGCTTTTTAGATCGGAAGAGCGTCGTGTAGGGAAAGAGTGTAGATCTCGGTGGT
>CAJUMT010000148.1 GCA_910587495.1 uncultured Lachnospiraceae bacterium
ACACACAGATGGCAAACGTATCTGTTTATAATATGGAAGGCAAAGAAGTTGGCACTATGGAATTAAACGATGCGGTATTTGGTGTTGAAGTAAACGAACACCTGGTACACATGGCAGTAGTTGCACAGCTTGCGAATAAAAGACAGGGAACTCAGAAAGCAAAGACTCGTTCCGAGGTTTCCGGCGGAGGAAGAAAACCGTGGAGGCAGAAAGGCACAGGACATGCTCGTCAGGGTTCTACAAGGGCTCCCCAGTGGACCGGCGGCGGCGTAGTATTTGCTCCGACCCCCAGAGATTATACCATTCGCCTGAATAAAAAAGAGAAAAGAATTGCTCTTAAGTCCGCTTTAACCAGCAGAGTACAGGAGCAGAAACTGATCGTGCTTGACGAGCTTAAGTTTGATGAGATCAAGACGAAGAAAATGCAGGCAGTTTTAGATGCGCTGAAAGTGTCTAAGGCGCTGATTGTTTTAAACGATAATAACGATGACATCGTTGTAAAGTCTGCAAGGAACATTGAGAACGTCCAGACAGCTTTTGTCAAAGTGTTTGAGAACGGAGAGGTTTCAAGTACTATCAACGTATATGATATTCTGAAATACAATACCGTAATCGTCACAAAAGCTGCCGTCCAGACCATCGAGGAGGTATTTGCATAATGGCTGATATTAAATATTATGATGTAATCCAGAAACCGGTCATTACCGAGAAGAGCATGGCTGCTATGGGCGAGAAAAAATATACTTTTATAGTCCACACAGACGCTACCAAAGCGCAGGTAAAAGAAGCAGTGGAAAAGATGTTCGCAGGGACAAAAGTAAAGAGCGTCAACACCATGAACTGCGACGGCAAGAAAAAAAGACGCGGCATGGTAGTCGGAAAGACAGCCAAGACGAAAAAGGCGATTGTACAGCTTACGGCTGACAGCAAAGAGATCGAGTTCTACGAAGGACTCTAATCGCCTGACCTATATGTTTACTACAAACATGATGACTAAAGTAGAGATTGAAAGGAGAAAGAGTAATGGGAATCAAAACTTACCGCCCATATACACCTTCCAGAAGACATATGTCCGGATATGATTTCGCCGAGATCACAAAGACAACACCGGAGAAGTCACTGACCACAGCGCTCAAAAAGAACGCAGGACGTAATGCCCAGGGCAAAATAACTGTAAGACACCGCGGAGGCGGCGCAAAGAGAAAATACAGAATCATAGATTTTAAAAGAAGAAAAGACGGTATCCCCGCAAAAGTGCTTGGAATCGAGTATGATCCGAACAGAACAGCCAATATCGCTCTGATCTGCTACGCGGACGGCGAAAAGGCGTATATCCTGGCACCGCAGGGACTGACAGACGGAATGACTGTTATGAACGGTCCGGAAGCTGAAGTACATGTGGGCAACTGCCTGCCGCTTCAGAACATCCCCGTCGGTACACTGATCCACAATGTGGAGCTGTATGCAGGAAAAGGAGGACAGCTTGTCCGTTCCGCAGGCAACAGCGCACAGTTGATGGCGAAGGAAGGCAAATATGCAACCCTTAGAATGCCCTCCGGCGAGATGAGAATGGTACCGATAAGCTGCCGTGCAACCATCGGTGTTGTAGGCAACGGCGAGCACAACCTGATCAATGTTGGTAAAGCAGGGCGCAAGCGTCATATGGGAATCCGCCCGACGGTTCGCGGTTCTGTTATGAACCCCAATGACCATCCGCACGGCGGTGGTGAAGGCAAGACCGGTATCGGACGTCCAGGCCCATGTACACCCTGGGGTAAACCGGCACTTGGCTTGAAGACCAGGAAGAAGAACAAGAAATCTAACAAGCTGATCGTCAGAAGAAGAGACGGCAGGACGTTTAAATAATTAAGAGGAGGTTTCACCAATGGCTCGTTCGTTAAAAAAAGGACCATTTGCAGATGCTAGTTTACTGAAAAAAGTAGATGCGATGAACGCAAGCGGAAAGAAGTCTGTTATTAAGACCTGGTCCCGCCGTTCCACCATTTTCCCGCAGATGGTTTCCCATACATTTGCAGTTCATGATGGAAGAAAACATGTGCCGGTATACGTCACAGAAGATATGGTAGGACATAAACTCGGAGAGTTTGTTCCCACCAGGACTTACAGAGGCCACGGCAAAGACGAGAAAAAATCCAGACGTTAATCACATTATATTTTTGGAAGGAGGTTTCATCTAATGGCAAAAGGATCCAGAAGTCAGATTAAGAGAGCAAGGAATGCCCAGAAGGATACAAGACCGTCCGCAAAGTTAAGCTATGCGCGCGTTTCTGTCCAGAAAGCATGCTTTGTTTTAGACGCCATCAGAGGTAAAGATGTACAGACAGCGCTTGGTATTGTAGCTTACAATCCAAGATACGCTTCTACACTGATAGAGAAACTATTAAAATCCGCAATTGCGAATGCGGAGAACAATTATCCGGATAAACATTACACGGCAGATAATCTTTATGTTGCAGAGTGCTATGCGAACAAAGGACCGACCATGAAGAGAATCAGACCGAGAGCACAGGGCCGCGCTTATCGTATTGAGAAGAGAATGAGCCACATCACAATCGTGCTGGATGAGAAGAAATAAGGAGGGCAATCATGGGACAGAAAGTTAACCCGCACGGCCTTAGAGTCGGTGTTATTAAAGACTGGGATTCCAAATGGTACGCAGAAGCTGATTTTGCAGACTTCCTGGTAGAAGATTATCAGATCAGAAAATTCTTGAAGAAAAAATTATACGACGCAGGAGTCTCCAAGATTGAGATTGAAAGGACTTCTGACCGTGTAAAGATCATTATTTCCACCGCAAAACCCGGCGTGATCATCGGTAAGGGCGGAGAGAAGATCGATAAAGTGAGAGCAGAATTGCAGAAGATGACCACGAAAAAAGTGGTGATCGACGTAAAAGAGATCAAAAGACCGGACCGCGAGGCGCAGCTTGTGGCTGAAAACATCGCACAGCAGTTAGAGAACCGTATTTCTTTCCGCCGCGCCATGAAATCCTGCATGGGACGCGCCATGAAATCCGGTGCAAAAGGAATCAAGGCATCCTGTTCCGGACGTCTTGGCGGCGCGGATATGGCTCGTACAGAGACTTATTCGGACGGCACGATTCCGCTGCATACGTTAAGAGCAGATATTGACTATGGTTTCGCTGAGGCAGACACTACCTACGGCAAAGTCGGCGTTAAGGTATGGGTCTACAAAGGCGAAGTTCTTCCAACAAAGGCAGCAAAGGAAGGGAGCGATAAATAATGTTAATGCCAAAAAGAGTAAAACGCCGTAAACAGTTCCGCGGTTCGATGGCTGGCAAGGCGTCAAGAGGTAATAAGATTACGAATGGTGAATACGGTATTGTCGCTGTGGAGCCATGCTGGATCAAATCCAACCAGATTGAGGCGGCCCGTGTTGCCATGACCCGTTACATTAAACGTGGCGGTAAAGTATGGATTAAAATTTTCCCGGATAAACCTGTAACCAATAAACCGGCTGAAACGCGTATGGGTTCCGGTAAAGGAACGCTGGAATACTGGGTGGCGGTTGTAAAACCAGGACGCGTAATGTTCGAGATCTCCGGCGTGTCCGAGGAAGTCGCAAAGGAAGCATTACGTCTCGCTGTCCATAAGTTACCATGCAAATGCAAGATTGTTTCGCGTGCAGATTTAGAAGGCGGTGATAACAGTGAAAATTAATAAGTATGTAGAAGAATTAAGAACAAAATCAGCTTCAGAATTAAATACAGAATTAGTAGCTGCTAAGAAGGAACTTTTCAATCTGAGGTTCCAGAATGCGACCAACCAGTTGGATAACACGGCAAGGATCAAAGAGGTTCGCAAGAACATCGCCCGGATTCAGACTGTTATCGCTCAGAAGCATGCATAAGGGACTGTGAGATCAGTTTGAGAAAGGAGACAGTAAGATCGTGGAAAGAAATTTAAGAAAAACCCGTGTTGGCAAAGTCGTCAGCGACAAGATGGATAAAACAATCGTGGTTGCTGTAGAAAACCATGTAAAACATCCGCTTTACAAAAAGATCGTTAAAAAGACTTATAAATTAAAGGCGCATGATGAGAACAACGAATGCGGAATCGGCGATACCGTAAAAGTTATGGAAACGAGGCCATTATCCAAGGATAAAAGATGGAGACTGGTCAGCATCATTGAAAAAGCCAGATAGGAGGATGCAAAAGTGGTACAGCAGGAAACAAGACTCAGGGTTGCCGACAATACAGGTGCGAAAGAATTACTCTGCATCCGCGTGATGGGCGGCTCTACCAGAAGATATGCAAATATTGGCGATATAATCGTTGCCACCGTTAAAGATGCAACACCAGGCGGTGTTGTAAAGAAGGGTGACGTAGTAAAAGCGGTTGTGGTGCGTACCAAAAAAGGCGCCCGCCGTAAAGACGGTTCTTATATCAAATTTGACGAGAACGCTGCGGTCATCATCAAAGAGGATCAGAATCCAAGAGGAACCCGTATCTTTGGGCCGGTAGCAAGAGAGCTTCGTGAGAAACAGTTCATGAAGATTGTATCCCTCGCTCCGGAAGTATTATAGGAGGTATCGGAATATGTCTAAGATAAAAGTAAAAAAAGGTGACACTGTCAGGGTCATTGCCGGTACTGATAAAGGCAGCGAAGGCAAGATCATTGCTGTGAACCACAAGAAGAATACGGTTCTTGTGGAAGGCGTAAATATGATTACCAAGCATACAAAACCGTCAATGGCAAATCAGCAGGGCGGAATTGTTCATCAGGAAGGACCGATTAATGCTTCCAATGTCATGTATGTCAGTGACGGCAAGGTTTCCAGAATCGGTTATAAGATGGATGGAGACAAAAAAGTCCGTTTCGCGAAAGCGACTGGCAAAGTGATTGATTAATATGGAAGAGAGGAGGTCCGGAAAAGTTGAGTAGACTCAGTGAACAGTACAAAAACGAGATCATGGATGCCATGATCAAAAAGTTTGGATATAAAAATGCAATGCAAGTGCCGAAGCTTAACAAGGTTGTAATTAACATGGGCGTAGGCGAGGCGAAGGAAAATGCCAAAATACTGGATTCCGCAGTGAAAGATCTGGAGATTATCGCAGGTCAGAAAGCTGTTGTGACCAAGGCAAAGAATTCTGTCGCTAATTTCAAGATCCGTGAAGGTATGGCCATTGGATGCAAGGTTACCCTGCGCGGCGAGAAGATGTATGAGTTCGTGGATCGTCTGGTGAACCTGGCGCTTCCCCGTGTGCGTGACTTTAGAGGCGTAAATCCCAACGCATTTGACGGCAGAGGAAACTATGCCCTTGGAATTAAAGAGCAGCTGATATTCCCAGAGATTGAATATGATAAAGTGGACAAGGTAAGAGGTATGGATATTATCTTCGTTACCACCGCTAAGACAGATGAAGAAGCGCGTTACCTGTTAAGTTTATTCAATATGCCGTTTGCAAGATAGGAGGGAATTTCATGGCTAAGACATCAATGAAAATCAAACAGCAGCGCAAACAGAAATTCTCTACCAGAGAATATAGCCGCTGTAGAATCTGTGGTCGTCCGCATGCGTACCTTAGAAAATATGGAATCTGCAGAATCTGCTTCCGTGAGCTGGCTTATGCAGGTCAGATTCCTGGCGTGAAGAAAGCAAGCTGGTAGGCCTAAGAGTAACTTATTTTTAAAGGAGGCAGTCAAAATGACAACGAACGATCCAATCGCAGATATGCTTACAAGAATCCGTAACGCGAACACTGCAAAGCATGATACCGTAGACGTTCCGGTTTCCAGGATGAAGCTGGCAATTGCAGACATTCTGGTGGATGAGGGCTACGTTGAAAAATATGATTTAGTAGATAATGGAAACTTCAAAGACATTCGTATCACTCTGAAATACGGAAAAGACAAAAATGATAAGATCATTGCCGGTCTGAAGAGAATTTCCAAACCTGGTCTGCGTATTTATGCAGGCAAAGACAATCTGCCAAAAGTACTTGGCGGACTGGGCATCGCCATTGTTTCTACCAACAAGGGCGTTATGACCGATAAAAAGGCAAGAGAGCTGAAAGTAGGCGGCGAGGTACTGGCATTCGTATGGTAATTACAGACCGCTTATATACTCACTGAAAACAGAAGGGACGCATACGTCCCTTCCGAAAATCTAAGTAAGGAGGATTTTTGAATTATGTCCCGTATCGGAAAATTACCAGTAGCCATTCCCGCAGGTGTGACTGTGGATGTGGCTGAGGGCAACAAAGTGACCGTAAAAGGTCCGAAGGGTACACTTGAAAGAGTACTCCCGTCAGAGATGACGATCAAAGTTGAAGACGGTCATGTGGTAGTCACAAGGCCAAACGATTTAAAGAAAATGAAATCTTTACACGGTTTGACAAGAACCCTGATTTCCAACATGGTTACAGGCGTACACACCGGTTATGAGAAAGTGCTGGAAGTAAACGGCGTCGGTTACCGCTGTTCCAAATCCGGTAAAAAACTGACTTTGAACCTGGGATATTCCCATCCGGTTGAGATGACAGACCCAGAAGGCTTAGAAGCAGTCGTAGACGGCAATAAGATCACTGTAAAAGGAATCGATAAAGAGAAGGTCGGACAGTATGCGGCAGAGATCCGTGATAAGAGAAGACCAGAGCCGTATAAGGGCAAGGGTATCAAGTATGAGACTGAGGTCATCAGACGTAAAGTTGGTAAGACCGGTAAGAAATAATTAAGGAGAGTGTAAAGATGATTAAGAAGAAATCAAGAAGTGAAGTCCGTGCGAAAAAGCACTACAGACTGCGCAATCATATCAGCGGAACCGCACAGAAGCCGCGTCTGGCAGTGTTCAGAAGCAATAATCATATGTATGCTCAGATTATTGACGACACCGTGGGAAATACCCTGGTATCCGCCTCTACCCTTCAGAAAGAAGTGAAGGCAGAACTTGAGAAGACCAACAACGTCGATGCGGCAGCATATTTAGGCAAGGTGATCGCGGCAAGAGCGCTGGAAAAGGGAATCAAACAGGTTGTATTTGACCGTGGCGGGTTCATCTACCAGGGGAAAGTCGCAGCACTTGCAGAAGCAGCCCGTGAAGCTGGACTGGAATTTTAGAAGAGGAGGAGACAGACAATGAGACATGAGATTATTGATGCAAGTCAGTTAGAATTGACTGAAAAAGTCGTGTCAATTAAGCGTGTAAGCAAGACCGTCAAAGGCGGTCGCAACATGCGTTTCACAGCTCTGGTAGTCGTAGGCGACGGCAACGGCCATGTGGGCGCCGGTCTTGGAAAAGCCACTGAAATTCCGGAAGCAATCCGTAAGGGCAAAGAAGATGCTGTGAAGAAACTGGTAACTGTCGCACTGGATGACAATAATAGTATCCCACACGATAATTTGGGTAAATTCGGAAGTTCTTCCGTGCTGCTTAAGAAGTCCCCGGAAGGTACCGGAATCATCGCAGGCGGACCTGCCCGTGCCGTGGTAGAGCTTGCGGGTATTAAAAATATCCGTACAAAGTCCTTGGGTTCTAACAATAAACAGAACGTGGTACTGGCTACCATCGAAGGTTTGGCCAGCCTGACTTCACCAGAAGAAGTTGCCAGAAAGCGCGGCAAATCTGTTGACGAGATCATGGCGTAAGAAAGGAGAACGAACATGGCAGAGAAGTTAAAGATTACATTAGTAAAATCTCCGATCGGAGCGGTTCCGAAGCAGAAGGCTACCGTGGAGGCGCTTGGCCTCAGAAAATTAAACAAGACTGTCGAGATGCCGGATAATGAAGCCGTTCGTGGTATGATCTGGCATGTAAGACATTTAGTGAAGGTAGAAGAATTATAAAAAAGGAGGTGCCATAATGGACTTATCGAATTTACACTATGCTGAAGGTTCCAAAAAGAGTGACAACTTCAGAAGAGGCCGTGGACACGGTTCAGGCAATGGTAAAACTGCCGGTAAGGGCCACAAAGGTCAGAAAGCGCGTTCCGGCGCTCCGCGTCCTGGTTTTGAGGGCGGTCAGATGCCTCTGTACCGCAGAATCCCCAAGAGAGGTTTCACGAACCGCAACAGCAAGGAGATCGTCGGTATTAATATAAGCGTCCTGGAAAGATTTGACAACGACAGCGTGGTTTCTGTAGAAACTTTGATCGCTGAAGGAATCGTGAGAAATCCAAGGGACGGCGTTAAGATTCTTGGAAACGGAGAACTGACCAAGAAACTTACAGTTCAGGCTAATGCATTTTCAGCGGGCGCTGCAGCCAAAATTGAAGCTCTTGGTGGAAAAGCCGAGGTGATCTAATGTTTAAAACATTGCGAAACGCACTTAAAATTGAAGATATCAGAAAAAAACTGTTCTTCACATTTTTGATGCTTGTAGTCGTAAGATTTGGGTCCCAGCTTCCTATTCCAGGTGTAAACCGGAATTATTTTGCCGAATGGTTTGCTGCCCAGACCGGTGACGCATTCAATTTCTTTGATGCGTTTACCGGCGGCTCTTTTACCAGTATGTCTTTGTTTGCGCTTGGTATTACGCCGTATATCACATCTTCTATCATCATGCAGCTTCTGACAA